>JBPYEE010000355.1:0-6652 GCA_051985095.1 Vicinamibacterales bacterium
GCGTTCAAATCGACGTACGCGGATCGGCGCGCCGCCGGCAACACCTCCCCGGCGGCGGACCGCGGGTGGCCCGCGTGACGTGCGGCCTGCTCCACCAGCATGGGCAGCCGCCGGATCGCCTGCGTCCCGATCAGCACGTCGGTGACGCCCGGCGCGCGTGCCAGAATCGCTGCGCCTTCCTGCTGCGCGACGCAGCCGGCGACCGCCACGATCGGGTCGTGACCGAGTTCGTTGGCGAGCTGGCGCAGCTCGCCGAGCCGGGTATAGAGCTGTCCCTCGGCGCGCTCGCGCACGCTGCACGTGTTGATGACGACGACGTCGGCGTCGGCCGCATCGTCGGTCGCCTCGAAGCCCGCCTGCTCGAGCAACCCGGCCATGCGCTCCGAGTCGTGCACGTTCATCTGGCACCCGAACGTCTCGATCAGATACTTCTGGGCCACGTCAGCCTGGGATCCTCCGCGTCGCGCGCGCGTCGCCGCGGCCGACCGGTTTCGCTTTCGCCCTTTCGCTTTCGCCTTTCGGTTTCATTTCGCCACCCGCACGCACTATCAGCATCTCACGAGCGGTCCGCCGCAGGCCATCGCTAATCGTCTCGCCCCCCAGCATCCGCGCCAGCTCCTCGACCCGACCCGCCTCGTCGAGCAGCTGGACGGTCGTCCGCGTACGGCCGCGGTCGACATGCTTCGCGATCTGGACGTGCGTGTCGGCGTACGCTGCGATCTGCGGCAAATGCGTGATGCAGAGCACCTGAAACGCCGACCCGAGCGCCCGCAGCTTGCGCCCGACGACGTCCGCCACCCGGCCGCCGATCCCGGCGTCCACTTCGTCGAAAATCAGCCCGGGCGCGGCGGCGCTGGGTGGCCGGTCGGTCGCCTCGCTGAAGCCGAAGCGCCGCGCGGCGGTGACGGTCTTGACGGCCAGCATGATGCGCGACAGTTCGCCCCCCGAGACGATGCGCGCCAGCGGGCGGAGATCCTCGCCCGGATTGGGTGACAGGAAAAACTCCGCCTGGTCGACACCCGCGGCGGTCCATGCCGATTCGGGCAGCGCGCCCTCGGCAAAGCGGACCTCGAAGCGCGTCTGCTCCATCGCCAGCTCGCTGAGCAGTTGCACGAGCTGCCGCGCGAAGGCGACCGCGGCCTGCCGGCGCGCCGCGGACAACGCCCCGGCGGCGGCGACGTAAGCCTCTTTCGCCGTTCGCGCCGCGCGCTCGAGCGTGTCAATGCGGACCTCGCCCCCTTCGAGATCGGCGCGCTCCTGCCGCAGGGCGTCGCGGGTGGCAACGACGTCCGCGAGCGTCGGGCCGTACTTGCGTTTGAGTCGCTCGAGCAGCGCGAGCCGCTCTTCAATCTGCTGCAGCTGTGCGGGCGAGGCCTCGATCGACTCGGCGTAGCCGCGGAGAAACTGCGCGAGATCCTCGAGCTGCGCCTTGATGCCGTCGCGCGCGTCGAGATAGGGTCGGAACTGCGGATCAAGGGCAGCCAGCTCGCCGACGCGCCGCCACACGCCGCCCAGGCCGGCCAGAATCGCATCGTCGCGTTCGTAGAGCGACCCGTAGCTCTCGGCACACAGCCGCGCGACCCGTTCGGCGCTCGCGAGCACCTGGCGCCGCGCCGCCAGCTCCTCGTCCTCGCCGGGGCGCGGCGCGGCGCGATCGAGCTCGCTCAACTGGAACGTGATGAGGTCGAGCCGCGCGTCCCGATCGCGCACCGCCACCCGCACGCGCGCGAGCTCGGCGTCGGCGGCTTTCCATGCGTCGAACGCGGCAACGGTCGGCTGCACGCGGGGCTCGAGCGACCCGAAGGCGTCGAGGAGCGGCACGTGGGTTGAGGGATCGAGGAGCGTCTGATGCTCATGCTGGCCATGCAGCTCGACGAGGCGTCCCGCGAGGTCCTTCAGGGCGCCGGCGGTTGCGAGCTCGCCGTTGATGAACGCGCGACTCCGCCCCTGGGCCGTGATTTCGCGCCGAACCAGCAGCTCGTCGCTTCCGCTCTCGAAAATGGCGTCGATCGAGGCCATCGTCTCCCCGGTTCGAACCAGATCGCCCGAGGCGCGGCCGCCCAGCAGTAGTCCAACCGCCTCGACCAGAATCGACTTCCCCGCCCCGGTCTCGCCGGTCAGCACGTTCAGGCCGGCGTCGAATTCGACTTCGACCGAATCGATCACGGCAAGGTGCTGAATCCGGAGAAAGCGAAGCATGCGGAACGCGAGAACTCCAATCCTAACATAGGTTTGACAGCAATTTGCACGCCGTGCTAGAGTTGGTTGAAACGCGCTGTCCCAGCGGCGCTAACAGCCTGTGTCGCGGAGGTGCGTTTGCCCGCGCTTGGAAGTATATGTCTCGCCTTGCTCGTGCAGGCGCAGGGTAGTGGTCCGGCCCTCGATACGTCATCCTCGAGCTTGATCGCGGATCTCGTCAGCCGCTCCACGATCCCGGCGAAGGTCGTTATCGTGCTGCTTGTGCTCTTCTCAGTCGTCTCCTGGGGCGTGATCCTTTATAAGATCTGGACGTTTCAGCGGTCTGCCCGGCAGACGGCACAGTTTCTCGACGTCTTTCGCCGGAGCAACAAGTTTTCCGAGGTTCAGGCCGTCTGTCGGTCGCTCGTCGACAGTCCGCTGGTCGGGCTATTCCAGTCGGGGTATACCGAACTGACGGCGCAGCTGCGCCAGACCAGTCCCGACGTCGGCAACGGCCCCCATCCAAAACCGGCGACGCCTCGTCCTACTCTCAAAAGCATCGCAGCGGTGGACCGGGCACTCTTGCGCGCATCGGTCGTCGAGGTCAACAAGCTGGAACACTGGATCCCGTTTCTGGCAACCACGGCCAGCGTCACGCCGTTCATCGGACTGTTCGGCACGGTGTGGGGGATCCTCGTCGCTTTCGAACAGATCGGCGTGACCGGATCGACGAGCATTGCGTCGGTGGGCCCCGGCATTTCCGATGCGCTCGTCACCACGGCGCTCGGTCTGCTCGCCGCGATTCCGGCGGTGATCTTCTATAACCACCTGACGAACCGGGTGAAGCAGTTTGCGTCCGAGATGGACGATTTTTCGATGGAGTTCCTGAACATCTCCGAGAGGAATTTCACGTAATGCCGAAAGTCCAGCCGATGCCGAGCAGTGGCGCCGTCCGCGGCGGGCGTCACCGCCGCGTCAACGTCTCGCTCGCCGAGATCAACATCATCCCGCTCGTCGACGTCATGCTCGTCCTGCTCATCATTTTCATGGTGACGGCGCCGATGATCCAGCGCGGCATCGACGTCAACCTGCCGGTGGCCCGGCGCGCGCAGGCGATTACCGGCGAGCGTGTCGAGGTCGTCGTACCGCTGGCCTACCGACAGAACCACATCGTGTACCTGGGCACCGAACCGATGCGCTCGGAAGTGCTGCAGGAGCGCGTGCGCCAGAAGATGGAAACCGCCGCCCAGAAGGACGTGTTCCTGCGCGGAGACGCGGGCGTCAACCTGGGCGAGATCATGGAAGTCACCGACATGCTGAAAGCCGCCGGCGTCGAGCACGTCGGCATTGTCGCCAAGTCCCCGAACGAACGATAAATGGACGTTTCCGACGTACTCCGCGATCGCATGCGCGAGCCCGCTGGCCTGCAGCGGATGGTCGTGCTGTCCGTCGCGGTGCATGCGACGCTCGTCACGCTCATCCTGCTCTCGCCAAACGGATGGCTCGGCCGACCAGCCGACCGGCCCCGGAGCGTGATGACGATTTCGATTGGCGGCGGCGGTGACGGACCGCGAAACGGCGGCATGACCGCGATCGGCGGCCGGCCCGTGCAAGTCGCAACGCCCCCCGAGGAGCTTCCCAAGCGCGAAGCGGTTCGGCCCCCCGCCGCGAAACCGCCCGAAATGACGCTGCCCAAGCCCGGCGCGAAGGTGGTGAAGACCTCGACGCCGCGGCCGGTCGTTCAGCAGGCGCCGGACGAAGCGCGCGGGCGCACGCCGACCAAGGGCGCCAAGGTCGAAGCCGGCAGCTCGATCGCGGAGACGGCCGCGCGGGGCCAGGGCTTCGGCCTGTCGAGCGGCGGCGGCCCCGGCTCCGGCTCGACGCTCGACGTCGGTGATTTCTGTTGTCCTGATTACATCGCGTTGATGATCGAACGCATTCGATCAGCCTGGAACCGCACTCAGGGCACGCACGGCATTGTACGCGTGAAGTTCACGATTCAACGGAACGGAGCCATCACCGGCCCCATGGTGGAGGCGGGCAGTGGCGATTCGACCCTCGATCTGGCGGCGCTCCGCGCGGTGGTCATGACACGGAGCCTCCCGCCGCTCCCCGATCAGTTTTCAAACCCGACCCTGGGCGTTCATTTGAATTTCGAATATCAATGATGATCAAATCCTTACTCGCGGCCTGTGCCGCCTCCATCGCCCTGGCTGCGTGGCCGGGGCCACAGCAACCGCCGCAACCCCCGCCGCCCGTACCGCAGCAGCCGTCTGAAATCTCGACGACGATCAGCGGCGAGTCGGGCGCACCACCGCGTCTTGCCGTCCCGGATTTCATCGCCCTCGCGAAGGACAAAGAAACGGTCGAGATCGCCAAAACGATCGGCGACGTTCTGCTCGACGATCTGGCCTTCGAGCGCGAGTTCTCATTCATTCCGCGCGATGTGCTCCTGACCGTGCCCCCTGCGACCGGGTTTGCCGATATCGCGTTCGACCGGTGGCGCGAACTGAACGCCGACGGGCTTGTCGTCGGCACGGTCGACAAGCAGGGGGGCGGCGTCAAAGTCGAGATCCGGCTCTATAACGTGCGGACGCGGCAGGTGGCCTTCTCGCGCGACTACACGAGCGCGAACCCACGTCTCATTGCCCACACCATCTCGGACGAGATCCACGAGAAACAGCGGGCGCTGCACGGCGTGGCGCGGACCAAGCTGACGTTCTCCTCCGATCGCGACGGCGAGCGGATGACCGGTACGGTCGAAAAGCGCGAGGTGAAGGAGATCTATATCGCGGATTATGACGGCGAAAACCAGCGCCGTGTCACCGTCGGCCGCACCCTGAACATCACGCCGCGGTGGTCGCCCGACGGTCGCGCGATCGCCTACACGTCGTACCGCCGCGGGCCGCCGCAGGTGTTCATCTCGAACATCTTCCAGGGCACGCTCGAGGAGGCAACCAAGGGCGAGAGGTCCGGGCAGAACTGGCTGCCGGCGTGGTCGCCCGACGGCCAGCGCATCTGCTTCGGGTCGACGCGCGATGGCGGCACCTCGCAGCTGTACATCATGAACCGCGACGGGTCGGGGCTCCGGCGCCTGACCAACGACCGCTGGGTCAACACGACCCCGACCTGGTCGCCTTCGGGCAACGAGATTGCTTTCGTGTCCGATCGGACCGGCTCGCCGCAGATCTACGTCATGAACGCCGATGGCATCGGCTCGTCGCAGCGCATCTCGGTGTCCGAGGGATACGCCGATAAACCGTCGTGGTCGCCGCCGCCGTACAACGAAATCGCGTATACCGCGCGGACCGGGCCCGGCAACGACATCAAGATCATCGATATGGCGACGCGGGTCGTCCGGCAGCTGACCTTTGGTGAGGGGACCAACGAGAGCCCCGCGTGGGCGGCCAACGGCCGACATCTTGCGTTCATGTCGACAAGGTCGGGCAAAGAACAGATTTTCACCATCGATCGCATGGGCCAGCACCTGAAACAGATCACGAAAATCGGAAACAATCAACAACCCGATTGGTCACGATGAGAACAGACGCCATGAGACGAACGCTCGCCGTGGCGGCCGCGCTGATGCTGGGGGCGGCCGTCGCCTGCCACAAGAACAAACCGCCCATCGTGCGGGCCACGCCGCCGCCGCCCGCCACCTCAGGCGCCGCCAGGCCCCCGGCCCCACCCGAGCCCGTGGCCGAGCCGGCGATCGTCCCACCCGAGCCGGTCAGGGAAGACGCGATCGCGTCGGCATCGCTCGACGATCTGAACCGCAACTCGCCGCTCAAGCCGGTGTTCTTTGCACTCGATAGCGACGAGCTGACGCCCGACGGACAACACATCCTCGATGACGACGCCAACGTCCTGAAGAAGTACCCCAGCTGGACCGTGACGATCGAAGGTCATTGCGACGAGCGCGGAACAGCCGAGTACAATCTGGCGCTGGGCGAACGACGGGCGGTTGCAGCGCGCGCGTACCTTGTGTCGCTCGGCATCCCAGCAGGCCGTCTGCGGACGGTCAGCTACGGCAAGGAGTTCCCCTTCGATCCCGGTCATGACGAATCGGCGTACGCGAAGAACCGCCGCGCGCATTTCGTCGTAACCGCGAAGTGAGGCGTATGAAGCAGAAGCTGTCGCTGCTCGGGCTCGGTGCTCTCGCGATCTTCCTCGCGACGACGACGCCGGCGGATGCGGCCAACAAAGAGCATCAGCAACTGATGGCGGACATCCGGATGCTGCAGGAGCAATCGCAGGGCCTGCAGAACCTGATCGGCCAGGTCACCGACGCGATCAAGGCGGTCAACGGGCGCCTCGACCAACAGGCCGAAGCCAGCCGGAAAGCGGCGGCCGACCAGAAGCTCGTGATCGACAACCTGTCGAACGACGTGCGCGCCATCCGCGAGAAGCTAGACGACAGCAACGTCCGACTCGGCTCGCTCAGCCAGGAAGTCGACGCGCTGCGACAGGCGAT
>JBPYEE010000356.1:0-2911 GCA_051985095.1 Vicinamibacterales bacterium
GGACCAATGATGACGGCGGCGAGACCGGTTGCTGCTCACACGAGGTCGTGCGTTCAAACTGCCGGGCATTTTCTCATATACCGTGACCGAAAGGACTTGAGCAATGTGTAGAGCGACACCTCCAGCCGGAGCCGTATCCTGACAATCGCGACTAGCACATAAACCGACACTGCGATCCAGATCTTCGTCTTCACTTCATTTTCTGAAGTGCCGTAAAAAACTGCCTGATGCGCAGGTGCTGTTTGATCCATTTGAAAAATAGCTCCACCTGCCAACGACTTTTATAGAGCGCGCAGATTGTCAGGGCTGGCAACGTCACCTGGTTGGTGAAAAAGACAAACGTCTTGTCCTGCCTGTTCGCGTCGCTCGATCGGCCCTCGGTCCAGACGTTCCATATGCCGATTTATTTATCACGAAGGCGCATTCACTGCTGATTGATGATGTGCTGGTGCCCGTCTGGAACCTGATTAACGACACGACGATTGCCGTCCATGACGCCCCGCGCGCACTGGATGAACTGGAGTTCTTTCATATCAAGCTGAAAGCGCATGATGTAATCTACACAGAAGGCGCTCCATGCGAAACTCTGCTGGACGTCGATGACAGTGCGATCAATTTCGCTGAGTATCTCCGACGATACGGGACTTCGCCCTCTCAAAATGCTCCGTGTGCACCAGTCGTCGGCTATGGCAAACGGATCGAAATTAGGTCGCGGCTCCGCAGCGCGATCTCTCCCTGGTTTGATTGCCGCCTGAAGCTCGACATCATTCGAGACAAGCTGGAGGAGGGTGAGCCTCTCCTGCGACATTCGGAACTGGTCTCTTGACCGTTAGGTAAGGCGAGATCGTCCGCGACGTCTGGAAAACCGATGAGCCCAGGCAAGGGCCTGCCGCCCGAGGCGCAACTCGCTTAGGCGCTCAACTTCGACCTCTGATACCACTGAGCGGATGTGAGGTGGCTATTGGCCACTGCGGGTAAGCTAACTTGTGCAACACAAGGGTGGCTTCGCCGCGCCGGAGTTGACTTGCTCCGCGCTCGATTAATGCCGTTATCCAACTAAGGCCTGCACCGAAAGTGAGTCAGACCCATACAAGGGTCAGCGTGACACCGGCCTCGGTTTCGAATGCCCAGGTACCCATCGTCGGAAAGCGCGGCGATCACATCGCTGGCGACGGACCAAGGCGTTGCAGCAGCTCCAGGTCTGCCCCGAGCCCCCGAAGCCTGACCTGCACGGCGGATACGTCGACGTCGCGCGGCGACTGCCCTGCAGCGCTTGCAAGCGCGGCGGCGACGCCGGCGGCCACGCCGGTGACCATCGCGCACCCCTGGTTCCGGGTGTAAACGTCGGCGTGATGATCAACGGAGATGCACCGACCGGCCACAAGCAGGCCCTCGACGTCGGCGGCGACCAGCGCGCGGTAGGGGATTTCGTAGACGAACATCCGTGCGACCAGTTCGCGAGCCTCGATGTCCTGCGGCCCCCCTTCCTTGCCGTCCGGCGGATGACCGCCTTGCTGGTGGGGGTTCTGTTGGTTGGCGTCGACCGCGACGACGTCGTCATAATGCCGCCCGGCCACGATATCATCCTCGGTAACAACGTATTCGCCACGGATGCGGCGGGTTTCGCGCACACCGATTGTGCTTGCTGAATCAAGAATGAATGCGTGCTCGAACCCCGGAATGTACTTTGCTGCGAACGCAGCCAGTTGGATCATCTGATGTCGGGTTTCGATCTCGGCCCGCGACAGATCCTCGGCCTTGGTGCCGTCGACACCATATACGCGCGTTGCGTTGACAGTCAGGACGCCGCGTTCCGGCAGCACGGACTCCACGCGGAAGTAGTAACAGTCCGGCCAGAGTTCACCATTCGCCTTGGCCGTTTCGACCAGATGGAAGAATCCGAACACGCGGATCATATGGTGTTCGATGTCCAACATGCATTGGAGCGGGTCGGGAGAAAAATCCTCCGGGTGGGTCTTCACATACTCGACGAGCCGAGGGACATCCACGCCGCCCATCCGGAAAATGAGCGTCATCGGCCGCATTTTTCCATCTGCCTCCCGCCCTTTGATATAACGCGCGCCAGCACGCGCTGCGACGTCGGCATCGCCGCTGGCGTCAACCGTGACGCGGCTCAGAATGACCTGTCGGCCTGATTTGTTCTCGATCACGATGCCTCGGATGATCCCGTCGTCCATCACGACATCGCTGACCAGCGTGTGCAGAAGTACGTCGACTTGTGCTTCAGCCAGCATCTCAAGCGCCGTGACCTTGTACAATTCAGGGTCGTAGACCACGAACTCCCCAGGGATAGCACCACCGCGGGCGATCAAGCGATCGAACAGCTTGCGCACTAGCCCGCGGGACATTTCGTAAGGGACATAAAACAGGTTCATCATGGCGGCAGTGCCGGTTCCACCCAACGAGCCAAATCGCTCGACGACGAGCGTACGGGCTCCGCAGCGTCCGGCCGCCACGGCCGCGAGCAGTCCAGAAATTCCTCCGCCGACGACCAACACGTCGACCTCGCGTGCGACCGGCAATTCCCTGAGCGGTTCGCAGACGCGTCCCGCCGCGTCGATACTGGCTGTCATAACGCTGCTTACTCCTTCGTCAGCTCTTCAGCATTCCAGCAGTCAGTCCGCGCACAAGGTGCGTGCGCAGCAAGACCATGAACAGAACAACTGGAATTGTCATCGCAACACCGACCGTGCTGAGCGGGCCCCACAGTACGTTCTTTTCGCTCTCGAGGTAGTTCATCATCGCGACGGCGCCGGTCTTGGCATCGAAACTCGTGAGCACTAACGGAAAGAGGAACTCGTTCCAGCTGAATATGAAACTCAGGATGGCTGCCGAAAGCAGTCCGGGAGCGGCGAGCGGGAGGATGATCCTGACCGCGATCACCGGCAGC
>JBPYEE010000357.1:0-2661 GCA_051985095.1 Vicinamibacterales bacterium
GCTGCCGGGGCCTGCCCGATCGGTTCTGCCGTCCTGGGTAATCTCAAGCGTGCCTTCAGTGACGATGATGAATTCTGAATGTCTGATGGTGTGCGCGGGCGCTGGCTGGACGCCGGGCGGCTGCATCGATTCATGGATATGCACCGGCTCACCGGTGGCGACCCTGCCGGCCGTCACCACATCCCGCCGCTCGCTGCCGTTGGGATTGTGCGTGACGGGCAGCGAAGCGTAGTCGAACACTCTGGCGGCGACGAGACTGTCGCTAGGCGTGCCGGGCATGGGCAGGTTCTGCGCCCGAGTGGCCGCGGTCAGCGTAATGAACGGCACCGTCCAGACCCAGCGTAGCCGCATCGCGTCCTCCCTTGAGAGGCCTTCGAGTGCATCACGTTTTCGGTGCGGCGGCAAGGTGTTCGGGCTTGTTGGTTTATTGGCGGATCACGGAGATCGCCCGAAGAATGGCCACTTCCGAAGTCGCTCGCACTGTGCCGTGGTCGTTCGGGACCATAGTCCAGGTGGCGCCTGTCGACTGCTCGCCGTTCATGTTCGGAGCGTCAACCGCAAACCGTCCACTACGAATCTCGAAGAGGGTTTCACTCGCTGGAGAGATGGTGAGCTCAGTGCGTTCGCTGAGGTAGTACTCGCGGGTCTCCACTCGCGCAGGCAGCCCCGGAATGTCGTGCCTGAACAGCAATGCCGTGCGCGCGTTCGTGCCAGGTACCGGCTCATGCGGAGGGATTTGGCGGACGATCTTGTGGACGTCCGTGCGCTCGGGTGGCGTCGGTTCGCGCGTCGACTGACCGCACGCCATGAACAGCGCCGCGACCGCCAAGGCAGGAGCCGTGCGCGTGAGTCTCATGATTCCATCCTCGTTCAGGGCGTTATGCCGATGACGTGCCCGGTGGTAGTCGCAACGTAGACCTGACCCTTCGAAATCGCTGCGACGCCAGGAACGCTGCCACTGATGGGAACGGCCTTCAGTTGGACGGGCACATCCACGATCTGAAATCCCGCACCGGAGCACGACGGATCAGCAGGCAGGCCGGGGTAGCTGCAGACGTGCGATGACGCTGGAATCACCGCCGTGTCCGCGTAGGCGTAGAGATGGCCGTCGTCCGAGGGAATGTAGATGACCCCGTTCGCCGTGCTCGGTGCGCCGGGGGAAGAGCCCGGGACGTCGAGAATCCAGCGCAGCCTGTTGGTTTCGGCGGCACACACGTCGAGTGAATACATCCGGTTCGTGGAGGCCGAGGCGGGGTGCCCGGGAACGGTTTCATTCAGCGCCGGGCCGCCAGCCAGGATGTACAGCCGATCGCCATCGAGCGCCGGCATGCGGATGAATCGCGGCGTGTCGTTGTGGACGCCGCCCGTGAATGGCAACGACGCGACATGTGGGAAGCTCCAGCGGGGACACTCGAGACTGTGGCCGGGTGATGAGCAGGCGGGGTTCGAGTACGGTCCGCCGCTCTTGATGTCGGCGGCGTATACATAGCCGTCCTTCTGGACGGAGATGGCAAGGCTGCCACAACTCACCTGTCCCACTGTCGGTGGTGCGGCCCAGTCCGGGTCCTCGTCAAGCTCGAACGGTACCGGCTGCAATTGCCAGAGCACGTTGCCGTTCGTGTGGTCGATCTTCAGCATGCTGAGCGCGTAGTTCACGGTCGGTTCCGTCGTGCAGTCCGGACTACTGTCGTGGCAACTGTTCCCCGTGGTGACGACGATGTTGCCGCTTGGCGTGATCGCGGGCGAGCTCCAGATGCCACCGCCGGCCACACCATTTGTAGTGCTGAAATTGAAGGCAGAATCCAGCGAGCCATCGAACAGGTTTACGGCGAACAGGTGCCCCGTGGTAATCGGAGAATCGGGAAACTTCGCAGACACGCCGAGATAGGCCCGGCCATGCGCGATCGCGGGTGACGAGTATCCGATCTTTGCCGTGCCGCTGGTCGGAGCGATGACGGGCGACTTCCAGATGCATTGCCCGGTGTCGGCGTCGAGTGCCCAGACGCGTCCGTCGCCACCGTTCGACGTCGGATCGGGTGCGCCGAAAATGACGGCGCGCGAGTGGCCTGGTACGCCTTTCACGATGGCGGCGCTCGAGGCGATGCCCGGACCGGACGGATTGCCGCTGCCGCTCGCGATCAGCAACAGCTGGGTGGTGATGCCGCACGCATCAGCGGAACCAGCGGTCGCTGGCGGATATCGCCACTTGACCGTCCCCTTGGAGGGGCCCGTACCGTAAATCGCATAGAAAATACCGTTCAAGCCGCCGACATAGGCCACATTGCTGTAGACCGACGGCGAGGCGGTGAAACTGTGCTCGCTGCCGCCGCCGGCGGCGCCGGCTGGAATGGGAAAGTCGAAGTTGACATGAAGGGATGCTTGGACAGCCGCCGGCGTCAGTACGGACTCGGACGGTTGCTTCGACAAATGCTTCGAGTCGTAGCCGTAGGAGAGCCAGTCGCGCGACGAACAGCCGCTGACGAGCGGCGCGGCAACGATCAGCGTGAGGGCCACACCAGAACGGATGCACATCGGAACACTCCCTTACGGGTTCGCCTCGAAGGAGGTGACGCGAATGACCGCGGCGGACAGGGCGTCCGGGTTGTCAAACGTGATCGTTGCGCCCTTTTCTACGATCCAGAAGTCGCCGGGGACGCGCTC
>JBPYEE010000358.1:0-4932 GCA_051985095.1 Vicinamibacterales bacterium
CCCGAAGAGATCGCGAACCCGCTGGCGCCGGAGAACCTGCTGAAATCGAGCGGCCGCGGCATCTTTCTCATTCGCAACTTCATGGACGACGTGCAGCTGCAGCGCGCGCCCGAGGGCGGCATGGAAATCCGGATGATCAAGCGCGCGCCGCCGGCCACCGCGTGACGACACCCGAACCGTTGTTTCTGACGACCGCGATCGAAGCGGTCGTCAAAGCCGGCGAGCTGCAACTCCAGAGCCTCGGCCGCGACCTCCAGATCGACAAGAAGGGCACCATTGATCTGGTTACCGAAGTCGACGTCGCCGTCGAAGCGATGTTCCGGGCCATGATCGCGGCGCGCTTTCCCGACCATCAGGTGCTCGCGGAGGAAATGGGCGGGGCATCACAGGCGCCGCCCGGACCCTGCTGGATCTTCGATCCGATCGACGGCACGACGAATTATGCGCACGGCCTGCCGATTTTTTGCGCCTCCCTCGCGCTCGAGATCGACGGCGTCGCCGAAGTGGCGGCGATTTACGACCCCACGAGGCGCGAGCTCTACACGGCAGCGCGGGGCGTGGGAGCGTTTTTGAACGGGCAACGGCTGCACGTCTCGTCTGCGCGTGAGCTGGTCGACGCCATGCTCGTCACCGGATTTCCATACGACGTGCACCGGCGCGTCGACGAAATCGTGGGCCTGTTCGGCGAGTTCGTCGGCCGCGCCCAGGCGGTGCGGCGGCTCGGGTCGGCCGCGATCGATCTGTGCTACGTGGCCGCTGGCCGCATGGATGGCTTCTGGGAAACCGATCTGAAGGCCTGGGACATCGCGGCGGGGGCGCTCCTCGTGGCCGAGGCGGGTGGCCGCGTGACCGGCACCGACGGTGCGCCGTTCGTGTCGAGGGACGGACACGTACTCGCCACAAATGGCCACCTTCACGACGCGATGGTCGACGTGATCCGCGCGTTCCGCAGGAACCGTGCTCCGCAGCGGACGCGGTGATACCCGCAATAGACAACCTCCGCCAAAACCGACGGATTTGGCGTCCTATTTGTGGCACCGGTTCTGCTATAACGTCCGGCATGCGCACAGCACTCGGTTCGGTCGCGGCAGCGGTCGTCGTGGGGCTTTTTGCGACGCCGGTCGCGTCGGCTCAGCAATCCGTCAACCTGTTTCTCGGCTACTCCATGCCGCGCAGCCTCGATGGGCGCCCCGGCGACGACGTCCTCGTCGCCGACAGCGCCACGCTGGCGACCTTCGACCAGGCCAGCGGCATCAACGTCAGCCAGTTCAACAACTTCACGTTTGGCGGCGAGTGGCTGTTCGGCCTCGGAAGCCTGTTCGGCCTCGGAAACCTGTTCGAAGGCGGTCTGGGCGTCGGGTACTACTCGCGGACCGTGCCGACCAGCTACGCGAACTTCACCGATCAGAACGGGAATGAGATCCAGCAGAATCTCCAGCTCCGCATCGTGCCCTTTACCGCCACCGTCCGCTTCCTGCCGCTCGGGCGGCGCAGCGGGATCGTTCCGTACATCGGCGGCGGCGTGGGGGTATTCGTCTGGCGCTACAGCGAGACCGGACGCTTCGTCGACTTCACCGACAACAGCATCTTCCAGGCGAACTTCGTCGGCAGCGGCGCCGCCACCGGGCCGGTGATTGTCGGCGGTGCGCGCGTGCCGTTTGGCACCTGGTCGGTGGGTGCCGAGATTCGCTATCAGAACGCGAAGGGCAGCCTGTCGACGAACGACTTTCTCGCACCGAAGATCGATCTGACCGGCTTCAATTACCTGTTCACGGTGGGATACCGGTTCTGAGCGCCGAGCGTCGCGCTGTCCGATCGTTTGTACAGGACGAGGCCAGCCCCTTCGCAGACGCGCGCGTACCCGTCAAGGAACGACGGCCGCGCGCGCGCGATCTGCGCGAGCATGTCGCCGCCCTCGGCCTTTTCCTCGATCAACACCCAATCCGCAACCAACCGCGGGTCGACGAGGGCGGTCAGCCAGAGGTCGCCGTTGCCCTCGTGCAGGAAGTCGCGAATGGCATACCCGTCCGCGGCGGTCTCCTGCATGTAATGCCCCAGCGATCCCATGCTCGCCATGATTTTCTCGCCGCGGCCCGGTAGGCCGAGGCACGAGGTCACGGCCGCACGGACCGGGCGATTCGGCCCATCCCACTGCGCTTCGACCACCATCGGTGCCGATGCGTCGAGCGGGTGGAGCTCCCACGCGACCACTCCGACGAGCGCCGTGGCAGCGATGACGTGGCGCCGCCCGATCGCGCCGGCCAGCGCGCCGGCGCCGATTGCTTCCGCCGCGATCAACGGAACCATGTAGCGGATGCGGAACGGGTGGCCTTTGTAGAAGGCGCCCCACGGAATGATCGCCATCGCGGCGAGCGCCAGCGGCAGGATAGCGATGGCGCGATCGCGGCGGCGCAGCGCCTGCAGAAGGAGGACGCCAGCACCCGCGACGCCCAACCACACGAGCACCGGACCGCTCAGGGCCTGCGTGCCCCAGGCGATCTCCTTCAGCGCCAGCACGGGATCGCCGAGCGCTTTGTTTTCGGGCACGAAGAAATCGCTGCCGACAAACCATCGGCCGATCACCACGCGGCTGAAGATCGCGAACGCGACGAGGGCGCCCGCCGGGTACGCCGCGATGCGCGAGATGTGCGAGACGGCCTCGGGCCATGATTCCGCATGCCGCCGGCGTACCCACACGGCCGCCAGGAGCGCGCACGCCGTCACCGGCCATGCTTCGTACCTCGTGAGACACGCCAGCGCGAACACGGTGCCGACCGATCGGTGGGCGACCGGGCCGTGCGGGCTGGACCGGCCATCGCAGTCGCGCATCAGCATCGCCACCGCCAGTGTCGTCGTGGCGAGCAGCAGCGGCTCGGTCATCGGCGTCGCCTGTAGATACAAGACGTTCGGGTTCAACCCGAACACCGCCACCGCCGCCACCGCGGCCGCCCACGAGCCGGTCAGCCGTTCGACGATCCACGAAAGGGATCCGCACGCGATCGCGAACGCGATGATCGAGAGCGCGACCGCCGACGCGCCGGTGCGGTAGAAAAGGTCGATCTGCACCGGGATCGCGTTCAACAGATGCGGCAGTGGCAGCCAGACGGCGCCGATCTGCTGCCAGCCCGGCGTGATGCTGTCGAAGATGCGCCGCGCGACGACGAGATGGCCCCGCGCGTCGTAGTGACTGAGTGTCAGCCCGAGGCGGTGATAGTGCCAGGCGATCAGCGCCCCGCCAATCGTTGCCACAAGGGCGAGCGCCGTCGAGAGCGCCCGTCGGGCGAACGGTATAGTCACTCGTTTAACCATCCCCTCGAAAAGGCTAGGGAACCCTGGCCTTTTCGTCATTTTAGCTAATGGATTGCTAATGGACCCGCCCCAATAGTGTGCAGCCCGTTTGACACCCCCACTGGCGGGTATGGGACGCTGAGACGCGACTACAATCGGTGCGGTGAACGCGCACGGGACCACGACCGGCGCGGCGGCATTCGCGACCATCGCGTTGCTGGTTGCAGCGTGCGGCAATCCTTCCGGCGCGAGTTGCACTGATCAGTACGGACGCGGTTCCACCCAAATCGACTATGTGGGCGTCCAATGCAGCACCACCGGCAACGTGCTCCAGTGCCAAGCGACGGCGAGCATCAACCCCAATGAGTTGTACGTGTATTGCCCACCGCCATCCCAAGACGTGACCACGGCGGCGACATGGTCCGCCGATGACGCAACCGTCTTGCGTGTGACGGCACAGGGCACCTTCGCCGCCGTAGGCGTTGGTGATACGGTCGTTCGCGCAATCTGGAACAACATTCGGTCGTACGGTCGGCCAGTGTCCGTATTCCCGGGCACGGCTCCGTTGCTGACGGTCGAAATCATTGGGTCGGTGTCTCTGGCAGGTCAGACGCCGGCGATGGGCGGGATTAACGGCGCGCTGATTGAAGTGCTCGACGGTCTCGTCGCCGGTCGGAGCACCACCAGCGGCACGGTCCCACCAGTGCTACCGGGATTCGTAGTGTGGTACGGGTCGCCGGGCGGCTATGCGTTCTTCGGGGTACCATCAGGAGTCTATACGCTTCGCGTCTCGAAGCCCGGCTACGTTACGCAGGAACGACAGGTCGCCGTCGGTGGTGCTACCGGCGGATCCAACAACTACGATTTTCAGCTTACGCCAAGCTCGTAAGACCACTGACGCTGTCGTGTTCGAGCCGCCCGGCGCCGTCCGCCGGTTTCGATGCTGTGACGGTCTGGTCCGACGAGGCGCGGCGGTTCATGGCCACGTCGAAGGCGTCAGGCGATGCGCGCGACATGGCGTTGTCCGCGCTGCTGCTCGACACCGGCATGCGGATCAGCGAGGCGATCGGGCTGCGCTGGAGGACCTCGATCTGGCGAGCGCGACCGTGAAGGTACAGCGGCAGCTGACGACGCCGAAGCTCGGGGCCGACAAGCACCCGGTGTTCGGGCCGACGAAAACAGGCCGGTCCCGCGCGATCGACATCGGCACCGAAACTGTGACGCTGCTGCGCGCGCTCAAAAAGCATCAATCGGAACTGCGCATGAAGAACGCCGAAGTGGAGCGACTTCGGCCTCGTGTTCACGAAGGAGCATGCCGACTGCTTCGGCTTCCACGACCAGCTGGGCACGCGTCTGAACACCGAGACCGCGCGCGCGGTTTGAGAAGTTGATCAAGGCGCCGGGCGTGCGCCGGATCGTGATTCACGGACTCTGTCACAGGTGCGCGACGTTGCTGCTCAGCGCGGGCGAACCGATCAACAGCGTGAGCGCGCGCCTCGGTCACAAGAAGACGTCGATCACGTTGGACGTCTACGGTCACGTGCTACCGACGCACGAAAAGGCGGCGGCCGCGACGCTCGGCGCGCTGCTGCACGGCTGATGTTTGCTAATGGACGAGACGAAACGAGAGGATACGAGACGCGA
>JBPYEE010000359.1:0-3215 GCA_051985095.1 Vicinamibacterales bacterium
CGGCATGAAGCCAGGCGTTGCCGCCTGAGTCGACGAGCGAGCCCCGTTCATCAAGCACGAAGCGGCCCTCGTTCACCGGTGCCGCTCCCTTGTCGATCAGCGCGTCGACGTCACGTTCTGTGTATCCGTCCAGCCGTGTGACCAGATAGATGTCGTAGGCGTCATGGGTAAACGGCTTGATTGCCGTCGGTGCGATGCCTGGAGCAAAGTACGGGTTCGGAACGAAGCCTGCGACCGGCACCGGGACCTGGGTCTGGCGGCGGTAGAGCATCGCCAGTTCCGAGTCGACGCTCGCCACCGTGCCGGCCCGGCCGCCAGTCCCGTCGATGCGGATCGGCACGTCCTTGGTCAGCACGACGTACAGAATGCGATCATGGCCTCGTTGAGACGCGATGCACTTCCAGATCGGCTGTTCGATCTGCGCTTCGTAGACCTCGCGGGGCACCGTTTCGGTGACCGGCGCGTGGATCGAGCAGACGTTATCCTGTGGCACCGCCCGACGCAGGATGTAGTGATGGGCGACGGCCTCGCTCGTCGGACTCGCACTGTTGACCACCAACAACAGGTTCGCGGCCGTTTGGGCGACGGCACGGTTGTTGCCGAACCCGATCGCGATCGCGACTGCGGCGATCAGCCTGAGGTGGTGTGTGCTCCCCGTCCGGGAGCGGAATTGACGAGCCATTGTGGAGCTGATCATCGCATAATCCGCGCCTGACCTCGTTGAGCGACAAACGGGGGACTTGCGTAGAATGCGAGGGGAAAATGCGCAGGTTTCAGTGGCAAAAGTCGTCGTAACCGAGGAGTTCTCGCCATCGACATGCGGCCCGGGGACAGCACGGCTGTCGGAATCCTCACGAGCTCTCAGGCGACGATTCTCGCGGCCATCGAGCGAGATCTCGCGGCCGACGCGCCGGAGGCGGACGTCGGCACGCTGTTGGCGCGCGCCGCGGTCGCGATTGACGCCGATGTGATCGCATTCGTGAAGCGCGGGCCTGAGTGGGCGCGCTACGGAAACGCGACCGACCAATCGAGCATCACACCCGAAGTACTGGCGGCCACCGCATTGCCGCACCCCGACGCCGCCACGACCGCCATCTTCAATCAGGAAACATGGACGATCGCGCTCGCCGCGGACGGCGCCGTGTCGGCCGCCATCCTCGCCGAAACCGACTGGATGCTGTCAGCTCTTCCATTCGTCCGGCTGGCGTCAGCCATCGTGCAACGCGTTTCGCGGACGGAGGCGACCCCCGCAGCGGTCGAGGATAGGCCGGCGTCGCCGTCGGCGATCGAGGGCCGACGGATCGGACGCGTGCACTACCGGCTGCTGCGGCGGCTCGACCGCGCGGAGGGCCTCAACCACGTCGCCGAGATCGCACTCAGCCACGCCGTCCAAGCAGTGCACGCTCGTGTGGGCGCGGTCGCGCTCGTCACGCCACCCGCGACCGGCGCACTGATCGTGGCAACCCACGGCTATTCCCTCGCGCTCGTCGACCACGTGCGAATCGAACCAGGGGCCGGCATCATCGGCGCGGTCCTGGAGTCGCGCCGTCCACTGCTCGAAGACGGCACCACGCTGTCGCGAAAACCGAGACTCCGGTACCGCACGACGTCGTTTGTGGTGGTGCCGCTCCTGTCTGGCCAGGAAGCGATCGGCGCGCTGTGCGTGACCGACCGCGCTGACGGCGCGGCGTTCGCGCCGCGGGATGTGTCGATCCTCCGCGTATTCGCGATGAGCGCTGTGATGGCGATCAGGCGAGAACGCGCGCGCGAGTTGGCCGAAACCTCAGCACACCAAGCAGCGATGGATCCGGTCACAGGCGTCTTCAATCGTCAGTACCTGCAGGTTCGACTCGAAGAGGAGTTGCAGAGGTCGAAACGCCACGACATCCCGATCGCGCTGCTGGTGATCGATATCGATGAATTCAAGGCGGTGAACGATTCCTACGGACATCTCATCGGCGACATCACGTTGAAGGACATCGCCGAAATCCTGCGCCGCTCCGTACGCGTCTTCGACGTCTGCGCCCGCTTCGGCGGCGATGAATTCGTGATCATCATGCCGGGCAGCACCGCCGGGAGCGCCGGCCGGATCGCGCAGCGCATTCGCACGCGAATCGAGCAGTATCGAGCGGCGGATCGCGTGTTCGCGCGCCTGCGCGTCACGGTCAGCATCGGCCTCGCCGTGTCCTCTCGCGACATGAACGTCGGACAGCTGCTCGAGCGCGCCGATCGCGCGCTCTACACGGCGAAAAACAGCGGCAAGAACCAGGTGCGCGGAGACGAACTGCCGTAGGGAGGTGCGCTCATCGGCCGCGTGGCGCGGCCGGGGGTTACGCGTTCGCAGTCGGGAAGACTGGAACCCTTGCCGACGCGGTCGCGAGCCAGTCAAGCAGCAGACCGCGCACGGTGCGCGCGGAAAGATCCGAGGTGGCGACGGTCACGCCGTATTCGTCCGCACCAACCAGGTGCACCTGCACCCAGCTCTGTTGATCGGTGGTGTGAATGCCGCACACTTCAACCCGCCATGACGATCCGCCCACTTTGAGGATGGATCCGTCCAGGTTGACAAACAATTCGTCAGCAGGCGTGACGACGGCGTCGATGGCCGATGTTCGAACAGGGTGCTGCGACAAAGTTGTATTTAGCCGAAGCAATTACAATGCCGGTATGTCTGATGAGTTTCGTGACTGTAAAAGCGGCTCAAAACTGACGCCGTCCTGTACTGTTAAGTATGTATTTATTACACTATCGTGTAACAACGAAACATTGTTGGCCGTATTCCGACGATATTTGCCCGTCGAGTACGTCCGATTTCTCCCTGAAGCCCGACTGTAGTCGCCGATTAAGTGGTTATTTTCGCTAGGTGATCGCCCCAAAAATCAGACAGATGGGCGTATCCATGTGCATCACTTCGACGAAGTCATCAAGAATTTCCAGAGGTCTGGCAGTTCCTGACTTACGTAGGGAAGACATGTCATCGATGTGACGTCATGGCAACAATTTTGTAATAGCTGAGCCGTTGCGCGCATGCCGGACGACCATCACGAGCCCCAGCTACTGATCGTCGAGCCGGACGTCGCGGTGACCGCACGCCTCCGCCAGACGGTTCGCCGCGACGCTGTCGTCGTCTCGTGCCGTGAATTTCCAGAGGCGCGCATGCGCGTCCTTTACGACCCGCCGGACGTCCTGGTCACCAACCTCAGACTTGCCGAGTA
>JBPYEE010000360.1:0-3494 GCA_051985095.1 Vicinamibacterales bacterium
CTCTCGACCAGCGGCTGGCGGATGATCTGCCAGCGACTGGCGCCCAGGGCCGCGAGCATCGACCACTCGCGCGTGCGATCCAGGCCGCGCGAGAGGACGAGGTTCGCGACGTTCGCACACGCGATCAACACTACGAAGCCGACGGCACCCCACAACGTGCCGTAGATCGTCACCGCGTCACGACCGACGAAGAACTCCGCGAACGTGCGGGGTTGGGGGATCCAGCCCTCGTTGGTACGCGGATATTCGGCCGCAAGACCGCGACCAATCGCGGCGAGTTCCGCTCGCGCCGTGCCGATCGTCGCGCCGTCCGTCAGACGGCCGAACGCGAACCACAAACTTCGGTTTTCCCTCCGCTGGAGATCTGCCGTCGGCAGCAACGGCAGCCACAGGTCTTCATTCTGCGGAAAGGAAAAATCCGACGGCATCACCCCCACGATCGTTGTCAACGTGCCGTTGATCCTGATGGTCCGTCCGAGCACGCCCGGATCCGTCCCGTACCGACGCTGCCAGAAGTGGTAATGCAGGATCGCGACCGGCCGGGCGCCGGCGACTCCGTCGTCCGCCGTGAAGTCGCGACCGAGGATCGGACGCCGGCCCAGCAAACGGAAGCTGTTCGACGAGATTTGCGTGGCGTCGTAGTGCTCCGCGGCACGATTCTCATCGGCGACGACAATTTGCAGGTCGGCCACGGCCGCCATGTCGACGAACGAGTGCGCCTGCGCTCGCCAATCGACGAAATCGGGAAGCGACGCGCAGCACCCACGTCCCTGACGCTGCGTGCCGATGTACACGATGCGATCGTTATCCGCGACGCCATGAAAGCCCTTGAACAGCACGGCGTTTGTGACCGTGAAGACCGCCGTGTTGACGCCGATGGCCATCGCCAACGTCAGGATGACGATGGCGGTGAAGCCAAGGGACCGCCGGAGAGCGCGGATGGCAAACCGGCCGTCGCGGATCAGCGAATCCATCGAGCGAGAGTTTACTTCCGGCCGCTGTGCGGTCGGCAATTCGGCACGGAGCGTCGCGTGTGCGTCGATCTCGAATGACATCCACAGGCGGCGGTCAGCCGCGGCGTGGATCGCTCGACGCGCTGCTGAATGCACGCCCGTGGCGGGCCGGTCTCGAGGGACGCGGAGGTGGCGAGATGACGCCGCGCCGTGACGGCGGATCGCCGATCGATCCGGCGATGGGTCGCCCGGGGCTGTGATCCGGCAACGGGCCACCAGGCCGTGCCGGCATCATCTCAGGCCGACGCGTCAGGCGTACGTGAGCAACGCCTTGAAACCGAAATCCATGTGGTGCTGAATGTGGCAGTGGAACAGGGTCGCGCCGGGCTGATCAGCGACGAACTCGACGACGCCGCGGCCGTAGAACGGCACCACGACCGTGTCTTTGATAATGCCCGCCGTCGGCTTGCCGTAGATCTCGGTGATCTCGAACAGATGCCGATGCAGGTGCAGCGGATGGGCATCGTCGGTCCGGTTGCGGAAGACGAGGCGATAGCGTGTCCCCCGCGTGAGCACGAACTCCCGCTCGTGCGGATACGGTTTGCCGTTGACGGTGAAGCTGTTGAACTTGCCCACGCCGCGCGGCACTTTTTCGAAGATCATTTCGATCGTCTGGACCGCCGCGTTGTTGGAAGGCGCAGCGCCCGGGCGCCCGAACAGCGTGTAGTCCCACGACGGTTTCCCGGCGGCGACCCATTGCGGCTGGCGCCGCTGGTTCGCGTATTCGACGACCACGCCAAGCCCGCTCGAGCGAATGTCGTCTTCGGGCGCCCCCATAATCCAGACGCCGGGCTGATTCATCTCGACGATCGCATCCACCCGCTCGCCCGGCCCGAGCGACAGCTGATCGACCGACGCAGGCGTCGGCACCGGATTGCCGTCGAGGGCGAGCACCTGAAACTTGTGGCCGGGCAACGCAATCGTCCGGTTCTCAATCGCGCTGGCATTGAGCACGTGCATCAGGACGCGCTGGCCCGCCCGCACGCGGATCGGCTCGCCGGCACCGAGCGCCTTGTCGTTGATCGAGTAGATGGCGGCCCCGACCTCCAGGCCGTTGGGACGCGTGTCGAGGACCGCGGGCCGCTCGGGCTGTGGCCACTTCTGGTTCTGCTCGTCGGTGTCGACCAGCTGGCTGGTGAAAAAAGGTTCCCAGTCACGGAGCGCCAGAAAGATCTCCTGGTCGTAGCCACCAGCGTCCTTGCCCGAATCGATCATCAGGAAGCCGAACTGGCCGGTGAACCCGCCCCGATGGAGGTCTGTCATCGCCATCGTGTGGGTGTGATACCAGCGGGTGCCGGCCGGCGTCGGCGTGAACTGAAAGCGCCGGCGGCCGTGGGGGGGCACCGGGGGTGTGCCCTCTTCGTCAGCCCCGTCGACCTCGGCGGGCACGAGCAGCCCGTGCCAATGAACCTGCTCCGGCACGTCTGTGTCGTTGACGACCTCCACGGTCGCTGGCACGCCTTCACGCAGGCGCAGGACAGGTCCCGGGCACATATCGTTGTAGCCGACCGTGCTGATGACACGATCCGGCGCCAGCTCAACGGTCGTCGGCGCGATCCGAAGCGTGACGTCCGCTTTGGCCGGCTCCTGGCTGGTCTCGGGCTGGGCGGCCCCGATGGCCCAGGCGGCGCCTAACCCGCTCAGTTTCAGAAAATCCCGTCGATCCACCCGCAGAGAAGAGTAGCAGTTCCGAAGACTTTCCCGAGTAATATCTTGAGTACCGATGCTGCTGCGGACTGTCGTACCCGTCGTGTTGATGATGGGACTCGGCGCGGGTCCGTTCGCCCTCCAGTTCGGCGGCTTTCAGCGCCGGATGATGCCGACCCAGCCGTACGACTCGAACGTCGACGCGAAGCACGAGTTCGCGTGGTCGCGGCTGCGGTACACACCGCTTGGCGGCAGCTTCGGCGGATTCGGCGGCTACAACCGGTACGCCTCCTTCGCGTCCTGGTCACGCGACTATCCCAAGGCCGACATCACGTTCCTGGCCGCGCTGCGCCGGCTGACGCGCGTCGACGCGCGCAGCTACCAGCAGGTCGTGGATCTCGAGAGCGACGACATCTTCAATTTCCCGTTCGTCTACGCCGTCCAGGTTCAGAGCTGGACGTTCAGCGACCAGCAGGCGGCCCGGCTGCGTGAATACCTGCTGAAGGGCGGTTTTCTGATGGTCGACGACTTCCACGGCACCGCCGACTGGGAAAGCTTCCTTCGCGGCATGCGGATGGTGCTGCCGGCGGACCGGTATCCGATCTTTGATCTCGCCGATGGCGACGAGATCTTTCACGTGCTCTACGACATCGGTCAGCGGTTCCAGGTGCCGGGCGAGCAGTACGTCAATACGGGCCGGACCTACGAGAAAGATGGTTACGTCGCGAAGTGGCGCGCCATCCGTGATGAACGCGGCCGGATTATCGTGGCGATTTGCCACAACATGCACTTGGGCGACGCGTGGGAGTGGGCCGACGATGCGTCATACCCCGA
>JBPYEE010000361.1:0-21582 GCA_051985095.1 Vicinamibacterales bacterium
ATCGCCGCCGCGCTCGCCGCCGACGGCCAGAGCCGGCTTGCGCCGCTCGAGACCGTCGAACGCGGTTATGGCCGGTTGGTGGAGCGGCTGCACGGCCTGGGCGCGCGCGTCGCCAAGGTGCCGTGACGCACTACCGCAGAACCGGCTAATTCTTCAGGGGTCCGGTCGTGCCCGTGGGTCCGGTCGTGCCCGTGGGTCCGGTCGTCCCGAGGGGTCCGGTCGTCCCGAGGGGCCCAATCGGTCCGGTCGGCCCGGTCGGTCCGGTCGGACCGGTGGGACCGGGCACGGCGGGTGCGGGCGGCCGCGGCAGGTCGAGCGGCAGCGGCAGTTCGCTGATCGGCGCCAGCGAATCGCGCCCCACCCGGAACGGGCGCAGATCGCTTTCGGTCAGGTCGAGCACCCGGATGATGTGCGGCGTGAGCGTCAGAATAATGTCTGTCTGGTCGTTCGTCTTTTGTGTGTGCGCGAACAGGCGCCCGACGAGCGGGACGTCGCTCAGGCCCGGTATCCCCTCGAGCAGGTTGCGCTCGTCGTCCCGGATCAAGCCGGCGAGCATGTTCGTCTCGCCGTCGCGCAGCCGGATGTCGGTGTTGATCTCGCGGTTGCCGAAGGTCGGCAGGCCGCCGAAGCCGGTGCCGGAAATGTTGGTGACCGAGACGTTCAGGACGAGCGAGACGTCATCGTCGTGATGGGTGCGCGGCGTAATTTTGATGTTGACGCCGATGTTCTGATAGTTGTAGGACGTGATCGGTTGCTGCGGCGTGCCGCCGGTCGCAATGGGCGCAAAGGTCGTGACCGGCACGGGCACCTGTTCGCCGAATTTCGCCGACGCCTCGGCGCCGTCCTCGGTTCGCAGCTGCGGGTTCGCCAGCGTTTTTGTATTGACGTCGCTCTTCAGGAGCCGATAGAAGAGCGCCGGCAAGCCGGTGAAGAGCACATCGGACTGCGTCAGGTTCTGGAGTGTTTGCAGCGTGACGGCGCCGCTGCTGTCCGTTGCGATCGCCACGTTGCCGTTGATGCCCGGCGAACCGGGCGACGCGATTTGAAGCCCGTATTCGAGCAGTTTCGTCCGGTCCACTTCGAGCAGCTCGACGTCAATGATCACTTCCGGCCGCGCCTTGTCGATCGCGGCCAGCAGCCGCCCCGCGGCTGCGATCCGTTCCGGCGAGTCCTGGATCGTGAGCGCGTTGGTTGCCGTGGTCGGTGAAATCCTGCGCGCATCGAGGACGAGGCGCAACAGGTCCATCGTCTCCTTCAGGTCGGCGTTGCTGAGGTAGAACGTCCGCACCACCTGCTCTTCGTACTCCCGCCGTTTCGCCGGGGTATCGGGAATCACCACGATCGTTTTCGGCGCCGTCACGCGGAAGAACGTGCGCGTTGCGCCGGCGACGGTGCTCAGGGCGTCTTCGAGCGAAGCGTTCCGCAGGTCGACGGTGATCGGTGCGTCCCGAAAGGTGGTGTCGAAGATCAGGCTGATGCCGGCCAGGCGCGCGATCGCCGTGAACACGTCGCGGCTGCTGGCGTCGCGAAACGTGAGCGAGGCGGGCATCTTCACGTCGGCGGGCAGATCGAGGCCTGGTGGTGGCAGGTTACGCGTGCGCTCGATCAACGATTCCAGCTCGGTCCGGCCTTCTCGCGGAACGGCGACCTTGGTGCGCAATTTGGCCCGGGTGGTGCGCAGCAGCTCATCCACCTCGGCGTTCGACGGATTCAGTTCAGCGGCCAGCTCCAGTTCGGCCAGCGCCTGATCGAGCTTGTCGGTCGCCACCATCCGACGGGCACGGTTGAAATGGTCCTGTGAGGCGCGGATTTTCGCGCGTTCGAGCGACAGGCGGGCGTTGGCGTCGTTTGGGTGGAGCCGCACCGCCTTGGTGTACTCGAAAACGGCCAGGTCGTAGTCCTGCCGCTGTTCGGCGAGGTTGCCCCGGCGAAGCGCGCTGGACGCCGCACAGCCCGCCATCAACAGACTGAGCAGTAACGCGGAGAGCCGTCTAGCGGTCGGCAGTGACGACATCGACCCCACGGGGAATCTTAAACGCGAATTCCTTATCGGACGGATTGGTGTTCACCTTCAGACCCGTGAACACAAAACTAGACGTGCCACCCTGCGCATCGGCCGTGACGAGGCCCCGAAGGTCGAGCGACACGGGATCCACCACGAGAACGAGCCAGTCGTAGTCGCGCTGCGGCGTCTTCGGCACGAGCCGGAGCGCCCGGCTGCCGGGCGGCATGCCGGTCGGCACATCGACGAGACTGGCCGTAAAATCACGCGTCAGATTGCCCTTGCCGGCGAGAAACAGCGTCGGCGTGGTGGCCTCGTCTTCGGCCGGCACCGTCGACACAATGACCTGCCGATCCTGCGGGATGTACGAGTATAGCTTTGCCCCGTCGGAGACGAAGAGCTTCTGATCTGGCGCGCTGTACTCCCAGCGCATCTTGCCCGGTTTCTTGATCAGCAGATGTCCCCGTTCGATGATCTGCTTCTTGAGGACGCCGCCCTCGTAGGCATGGGTGAACTCAGCAGAAAAGTCGCGAATGGTGTCGTACTTTCGCTGCAGCGCACTTGCCAGCTCAGCCGAACTCGCGTCCGGGAGGGCAATCGCCGCCGCGAGCAACAGCGAACATACTCGAACCATTAGCCTTAACGATACCAGACGTACCGCGGCTGTGGAGCGAAGATGTTCGAGCGGTACACCGTCCGGATTGGCAGGCCGCGATCGTCGAAGGCGACAAAGCTGACGCCACGCTCGACGATCAACACGTGGCGGCGGTCCGCGATGACGTGCCCGAATCCCATCCGGCGAATCGTGTCGAACGCCAGGCACGCCTCCATGCGAACTTCGACGTCCATCCCCCTGACCTTGACGTGCCGGCTGAACGGCTGGCCGGAACTGACGAGGGTGGCGGGCCCGCCGACGACGCCGACGACGACCACATAGTCCTGGTCGGGCACGGTCGCCGCAGCGCCACCGAGCCGACGGGCTGCTTGCAGAAGGTCGTCGCGGTCGAGCGACAGGTCCCGGGACGGTCGCAGGACGCACAGCACATACGCGGTGCCAGCCGGAATCTCGGCAACCTCCGACGCGAAGGGCTGAACCACCGTCGACGGATCTGGCGCCGTCGGCAGCAGGGGACCGTACGCCGCCAGGAGGTCCGCGCGCGCCCGCTCGGTCAGAACCACACGGCGACCGATCGCCGTGTTGTCCGCCATCAGCGCCGGGGCATACAGCAGGACATCGGGCATCCGGGCGGCTGCGATTTCGGGATGCGGGACCTTCGCGTAGTACGAGAGCCCGTTGGCGATCTGCCAGTTGAGATCGGTCAGGAGAATGGCGTGCTGATCGTCGACGCCGTGCGTCAATCGATCGAGCAGGTCCGTGGGACGGCGATCACGGCTCCGATCGAGTGCCGGGAAGTCGTGATAGGCGCGCACACCCGCGTACACGATGAGCAGCGCCGCCGCAATCTGGAGCGTCGCCGGCGCGATGGTGCCGCGTCCCGTGCCGGAGGTCGGCCGGCCGACGGCCGCGGCGACAAGCAACGCCACGATCAGGTGCGATGGCAGGTAAAACACGTGCGTGTCGCCGACGTTGTAGCCGAAGGCAAACAGGACGTTGCCGAGATACATCAGCAGGATCAACAGACCGCGCCGGGCGTCGCGCGCCACGAGCGCGCCGAGGCCGACCAAAGCGATCAGCGGTACCACCGGACCGAATTGCTGACGCAGGTCGAACCAGTACATTGCGAGGCGCTCCCGCACCATCGATCCGGGAACGTTCATCACCATCGTGTCGCGCCAGTCCGACTTGGTCACGTCGAACCAGAAGGTCTGCAGCGCGTCAACCATCCCGTGCGGCGGGTGCGGCTGAAACCACAGCCCCCGCAGATTCCAGGCATACTGCAGCGCGCCGGCCATCGCGCACGCGGTCGCGAGCAGGACGACTGATGGCCTCAGCATCGATCGCCACCCGCCTGGAGCGGCGATCAGGAGGAAGACCGTGTAGGCCGGCAGGAGCAGCACCATCGAGAGATGGTTGCCAAACCCGAGCGCGTAGACCGCAAAGAAGGCGCCGAGCCGTCGGAGGGTCGGCCGTTGCGACCATCGCAGAAGCAACCAGAGCGTCGTCGCAACAAACACGGCATGAAGCGCATAGACCTCCGCGATGATCACCTGGCTCCAGAACGTGTACGACGCGGCGAACAACAGGGCCGCCGCGACCGCCGCCATCAGCGATCCGGATAATTCAGCGGCGACGACGACCATCGCGGCCGCGGCGAGGCTCGCTTCGACGGCTGACGCCAGGTTGAGCGCGCGGGCCGGCTCGAGTCCGGTCAGGCGGACGAACGCGGCACCAATCGCCAGATAGAGCGGGTATGCGTCACGGGGCGTGATAAGCGGCGACCCGACCGTGGCCTGGAACGATCCGGTGTCGCCGAAGTCGACCCCGGGCAGGAGCGTCGCGCGATAGAGCGAGAAGGCGAACGCCGCGACAAGGGCCGCCGTGAGAATACGGTGTCTGGTCAAGCGGCCCGCTTCGCTGAAATCACCCGCCGGAGGTCGCCGATCGGGCGTGTGTTCAGCACATGATGCGCCTCGACCCATCCGCGACGCGCCATGAACAGGCCGAGTTGCATCTGCCGCCCGAGCATGTCGGCGCGGTGGGAATCGCTGTCGATGCAGACGGTGGCGCCCGCCTCAATGGCCCGCCGCGCCAGCGTGCCGTCGAGGTCGAGATGCGCCGGCGCGCCGTCGATCTCGATGATGGTCCGCGTCTGGACGGCGGCATCGAACAGGCGTTCGTAATCCAGGTCGTAGCCGGCTCGTAGACCGACCAGCCGGTTGGTCGGGTGTGTGATGACGGTGACGAGCGGGTGCTGCATGGCCCGCAGGTACCGTGCCAGCAACCGAGGACCATCCTGGCTGGCGCGCTCGTGCAGTGACGCCAGGACGATGTCGAACCGTTCGAGGACCCGGTCGGCGAAGTCGAGGCTGCCGTCGGGGAGAATGTCGACCTCGCAGCCGTGCAGAATCGTCAGGCGCGGATAGCGCTCGCGCAGCGAGTCGATCTCATCGGCCTGCCGCCTGACCGTGTCCGGTGAGAGATTTCGCGAGGCGGCCGAATGCGGCGAATGGTCGGTGATGGCGAGGTACTCGTAGCCGAGCGCATCGCACTCGTCGACCATGGCTTCGACCGAATCGCGGCCATCGCTGTAGGTCGTGTGCATGTGCAAATCGCCGCGGATATCAGCCTGGGTGACCAGTGTCGGCAGCTCGCCGCGCAGGGCCGCCTCGACTTCGTCCTCACCATGGCGAATTTCCGGCGGGATTAACGGCAGGCCGAGAGCCGCGTAGATGTCCGCCTCGGTCTCCGATGTCCGCACCGCCCCGTCAGCCGCACGGAGCCCCGCGCGCGACAGGCGCCACCCCTGCGCGGCGGCGCGCGCGCGAAGCGCCGCGAGGTGATCGACCGATCCGGTCAGACACAACAGCTCCGCGGCGGCCTGCGACGGCGCCGGCACCCGGATACCGACCTGCATGCGGCCGGACAGGACGTAGGCCCGACGCTCGCTGCGGTGTAACCAGCGCGCGATCTCCAGTGCGCTCGTCAGCGCCTCGATGACCTCGTCTGGACGATCGCTCGAGACGACAACCTCGACGTCACCGACCATTTCCTGACCCCGGCGCAGTGAGCCGGCGGGCTCCGCCCATCGCACGCCTGCAAGCGCCCGCGCGGTGACGAGGAGCGGCTCGACGACGGCGAGCGCGCGCGCGAGCGGAATCCGCGGGACTTGACGCCGGAGCTGCGGCAGGGCGTGGACGACCGCCAGTTCGATATCGGCGTTCAGCCCGGCCACCGCGCGAATCTGATGTTCGTCGGCAGCCGCCGCCAGATCGGCGGCTGAGATCGCGCCGAGCGCCTGCTGCAACGACGCGAGCTGGGAGATCGTGACGGCGCCCGACTTGTACAGCCACCGGAGGTCAGCCGGAATATCCGCGAGAGCCGACTCGACGAGCACCCCGCCGCCCGTCTCATGAATCTGACGAACGAGAGCCTCGGCGTCACCGCGCGTCGCGGGGCGAGCAAACAGCGGTTCGAGGGTGACGTCAGACGAGATCGCGCGGTGCGCGACCAGCTCCTTCGCGCGCTCGAGCAGCGCCGCTTCGGTTCTGTCGCCCCGGATCGCGGCGAGCGCCGCGAGCTCATCGAGGGTCTCGTAAAGAGCCGTCGACCGCTACCCCTTCAGCGCGCCGGGCTCGGGCGGTGCCTGCTTCGGCGCCTCCTTGGCTTCGGTCGGCAGGTTCGCCGTCAACCACTCGACAATGCCGCCCTTCAAGGCCGACGCTTTGTATCCCTGCCGGATCAGTTCAGCCGCGACGTGCGAGCTCGCCAACTCGTTCGGGTCTGAGTCGTAGACCACGATCTCCTGGTCGCGGGGGAGCGGCGGCGGGGGACCGTCGGGGGTGAAGCGAATGGCGCCCGGCAACTTCACGGTGCTGTGTTCATACGGATACTTCAGGCGGGCGTCGACGATGGCGACACGCGACCCGCTGTCGAGACGCTGTTTGAGTTCTTCCTTCGAGATGCGCGGGACCGGCACGGACGGTATTGTCTCAACGGCGGCCACGGCGGTCAAACGCGACGCCGACGATGACCGCAAACGCGCCCTTTCGCCAGATGACGTCCGCGGCGAACCCCGCTCGTGTCATGAGCGCGAGTTCGTCGTCGAGCGGCACGTACGTGTCTTCCTTCGCCCACGCGCGCAGATACGCCCCGGCCTCGCGCGCGCCGTAGCGCTGCTCGAGGTGCTGATGCCAGGCGGCGCGCTGCCGTGCCGCCGTTCGCCGATCCCGGGCCGGATGGCAGTCGACCGAGATCGCCACGCCGTGCGGCGAGAGTGCGGAGTGAATCGTCCGATACAGGCGCGCTTTTGCCGCGACCGTGCGGACGTGGTGCAGCGCGAAAGAAGCGGTCGCGGCGTCACAGCGGGGCAGCGAGACGCGCAGGAAGCTGCCCGGCAGCAACGTTGCCCGCCGGTCCAACCGCGTGGCGGCCAGGCGCAGAATGTCGGGATCGGCGTCGATGCCGACGACCCGCACGCGTCGGACGCGCGCGAGACAACGCGCCGCGAGCGCGCCCGTGCCCGTGCCGAGATCGACCAGCGTGCGCGTCGATGGCGGCACCGCCTCGGCCGCCGCATCGAGCATTTCCTCGTAATCGGGAATGAACGTGCGGATGCGCGCGTCGTATTCATCCAGCTGGATGCCCAGATGCGCGGCAACGCTCACGCGTTCAGATTACCGTGAAAAGTCTGTCGATGGCGACGTCTTCAACAGCGCGTCGAGCTGACGCCGCTGCGCAGGTGTCATGGCGAGGATCCGATGGTAGACGGCGTCGGCGCGGTCGCATCGGGCCCGCAGCGCCGCGAGCTCCTCGACAGCCGGGTGGCGGATCCAGGTGGAGCCGGCGCCCGCCGCGGTCGCCGAAGCGAGCGCGAACGCGAGGGCCAGCGCCCACCGTCGCCACAGAGTCGGCCCGAACCGCGCGATCTCCTGTTCGCGGACGTAGCGGACGTGACCGAGGAATGCCTCGGCGCGTTCGAGGAGCGCCCGTTCGTCGCGCAGCAGCGCTCGGAGATCCGGATCGGTGGCGAGCGCGTCCACTTCGGCGTGCAAATCGTGCAGCAAACGGGCGGTCTCCTGCAGTGTCTGATGGACCTGCTCAGCGGCGTCGCGCTGCGCGCGAAACATATCAATGGCATTCGGCACCGCGGTCACCTCCCGGGCCACCCCTCGTCGTCTCGCGAACGCTGGCTGGATCCGCCGTCGGACGGCGGTCGCGGATACTCGTGAAGCCGTTCCATCAGGTGCGCCAGGCCGTCACGCTCGGTCTCCAGCATCACGATCTCGCGCTCGATCGCAGCGAGGCGATCCAGATCGTCGCGGCTGAGCGCCGCTTCCTCGAGTCGATCGTGGGGTAGGCCGCGCGCGGTCAGATACGCGCCCGCCGGTCCGAGATGGAGTCCCGGCTCGCGGTCGAGGCCTTGTCGCGCGTAGCTGCGATGGTCGACGCGCAGGACACTGCCCTTCCGTTCGAGCGCCGTATTCAGGCGATCGGCCCAGCGCTTGCGCGCCTCTTCCAGCCAGTCGCGTCGGTGAAAAGCCTCGCTCCGCTGCGTCCCGCCGCGATCGGGGAACTGCCGGTTCGCGCGGCGAAACCAGTGCCGGGGCTGCCGGGCGATGTGGTCCTCCCGGCGCTCGGAAATCATCAGATGCGCGTGCGGGTTGTGCGGGCGGCCTTCTGCGTCGACGCCGCCGTGGATGGCCAGGGTGTAAGGCAGGCGCTCGCCGGCGGTCAGCCCGCACGCGAAATCGCGAGCGAGCTCGATCCACTCCGCCTGATCGAAATCGCGAGGCAGCGCGTAATCGGCGCTGACGAAGAGCCTGGCCCTGGCCTGTTCATACAAATCGACGGCGTCCCAGAACGTGCGCGCGTCGCCGTCGGCCCACGCCGGCAGATGATCGGACTCGCTCAAAATGGCCGGATCGCGGCCAGCCGTTCCACGCGCGCGTGTGATGTAGTCGTGGGACGCCGCCGCACAGGCGCCGTTGCTGCGCGACCCGAAACGGAACGACAGGTGATAGAGACTGCCTGGCATACCGGCTGCAGCGCGGCCTCAAGCGGAGGAGCTCGATGAGACAGGCCGATCTTTCCGCGCGCGTTCAGCGGATCGACGAACACCTGGCCCGCTTAAGGGCGGAGCGGAGCCGTCTGCTCGCACGCGCGACCCAGATGCAGCGCAAACGCGAGACCCGCCGCAAGATCGTGATTGGCGCGGCGATCCTGTCCGCGATCGATCAGGAGGGCGTGCCGCGGTTGCTCACGGCCGCAGACCTTCTGACCTGGCTGGACACGCGCCTGACACGCCCCTCCGATCGCGCCACATTCCAGTTCGCGGTGCAAGAACCGGTCGCGGTCGACGAAGCGGCGCGGGCGGCATCGATGACGCCCCTCCCTCGATCCACCGCGGCCTCGGAGAGCCTGGAGCCGGGTCAGATCTGAGCTCGCGAGGGCCCCAGGGTCAGATCTGAGCCCGCGGCGGATCACCGGCGCGTCATTACTTTGCGGCCAGCGACTTGACCCAGGCATTGACGATGTCGATCGGCAGCGGAAACACGACGGTCGTGTTTTTCTCAACGCCGATTTCCGTCAGCGTCTGCAGATAGCGCAGCTGAATCGCCGCCGGCTGCGTTTCGAGCACCTTTGCGGCGTCCGCGAGTTTCTGTGAGGCCTCGAACTCGCCGTCGGCGTGGATGATCTTCGCCCGCCGCTCGCGCTCGGCCTCGGCCTGCCGCGCGATGGCCCTCTGCATCGATTCCGGAATGTCCACCTGCTTCACCTCGACTTTCGTCACCTTGATGCCCCACGGCTCGGTGTCTTGATCGAGGATGACTTGCAGCTTCGCGTTGACCTTCTCCCGTTCCGAGAGGATTTCATCGAGCTCGAACTGTCCGACCACGCTGCGGAGCGTCGTTTGCGCGAGCTGCGACGTCGCGTACAGGTAATTCTCGACTTCGCGGAGCGCCCGGTTCGCATCGACGACCTTGAAATAGCAGACGGCGTTGACTTTCACCGACACATTGTCGCGCGTGATGATGTCCTGGGGGGGCACGTCGAGCGTCACGACGCGGAGTGGGACGCGGTACAGCGTCTCGATCGGCCAGAAGACCAGCCGCAACCCCGCGCCCTTGGCCTGAGGCATCATCCGGCCCAGGCGGAGAACGGCGCCGCGCTCCCATTCTTTGATGATGTACAGCGAGTTCCAGAACCAGATGAGAACGATGAAAAACGCCACCGCCCAACCGAGCGAGAAAAACTGAGCAGTATCCACGCGCGCTTCTCCTTCCTCAGCGAGGGTCGGTGTATCCCTTCGTCGAAGGTCGACCTACGCCGCGCTGTCCTCGACCGGCTCCACATACACGGTGAGCCCCTCCACGCGCAACACGCGGACGCGGACGCCGGGCCGAATCGCGGCGGCCGCCGCTGCCTGCCAGAGCTCGCCGTGGACGCGCACCATCCCGCGCTTGGGTGCGCCTGCTCCGCCGTCGATCGGCGTCGTCACCGTCCCCACTTCGTGAACCAGGTTTTCCACGCCGGTCTGTGCCTCCCAGCCGCGCGATCGCAGCACGAGGCGCATCAGGACGATTGTGATCGCGGCAAACGGCAGCGTCGCCCCGAGCGCGGCACCCAGGCTGACACCCGCGCCGGTCAGCGGCGACCGCACCAGCATCACGGCACCGAGCATCATCGCCACAATGCCACCGACGCCGAGAACGCCGTGGCTCGTGTATTTCGCTTCGAGGATGAACAGCGTCAGCGCGAGGGCGATCAACAGCAGGCCCGTTACGTTCACCGGCACGAGGTGCATGGCGAAGAGGGCGAGCACGAGCGCGATCGCGCCGATGACGCCCGGTGCCACGAGGCCGGGATGCGTGAATTCGGTGTAGAGGCCGATGACGCCCAGCAGCAACAGCACAAAGAACACATCGGGCTGGACGATGCGCGACAGGAACCGCTCGCGTGTCGACATGTCGACGTCGACGAGTTGCGGATTGGTCAGCTCGAGACGGGTCGTGCGTCCATCGAAACGGGTGACCAGCCGCCCATCGAGGTGGCTGAGCAGGTCGTCTCGGGACGTGGCGATCAGGTCGCAGAGTTTCCCGTCGAGCGCCTCGGGGCCGGTGAACGCCTTCGCGTCAGTAATTGCCGTTTCGGCCAGCGTCACGTTGCGGCCGCGGCGCGCCGCATAGCTGCGCAGGTACGCCGTCGCGTCGTTGAGAATCTTTCGCTTCATCGTGTCGTCGATCGCCACCGGATAGCCGCCAATGGCCGCGATTGGAGACGCGGCGCCGGTATGGGTGGCGGGCGCCATCGCCGCGACGTCTGCGGCGAGCAGGATGAAGAATCCGGCGGAGGCGGCTCGCGCGCCGCTGGGGGTGACATACACCGCCACCGGCGCGTTCGATTGAAGGATGTGCTGGATGATCTCCCGCATCGAGGTGTCGAGGCCGCCTGGCGTGTCCATTGTGATCAGAATGAGCGCGGCCGCCTCGCGGTTCGCGGCGTCGATTCCTTCGTCGATGTAGTCCGCCAGTACCGGCTCGATTTCGCGATCGATGCGCAGCTCGACCACGTGCGGGGAACCCGGATGCCCGGCCGGTGCCGTCTGGGCGCTGAGCGCCGTCGACGCGGCCGCTGCGAGGGCCCCGATGCCGCCCGCTACAGCACGCCGCCAGGTCGAAGCCACGCGCGTATGTTAGCCCCTCTGCGGTCCGACTGCTTGACACCCCGTCTGACGCGGTGGTACGACGAGCTTCGAAACGAGGGAGACGTTTCTACAATCATGGCTCCACTGGCTGGAATTCGGGTCGTCGACCTGACGCGGGTGCTCGCAGGTCCATTCTGCACGATGATGCTCGGCGACATGGGCGCCGACGTGATCAAGATTGAAGAACCGGGGCATGGCGACGAGTCCCGCGGGTGGGAGCCGATTGTCGACGGCTGGAGCAGCTACTTCGTTGGCGTCAATCGAAACAAGCGGAGCGTCGCCCTTGATCTCAAGGCGGCCGCCGGGGCGTCCGCCCTGCGATCGCTGATCGCCCGGTCGGACGTGCTGGTGGAGAACTTCAAGCCGGGCAGCCTGGCGCAGCTCGGGTTCGGCTTCGACGCGGTGGCCGCGCTGAACCCCCGGATGGTCTACTGTTCGATCTCCGGGTACGGCGCCTCCGGGCCACGCTCCGGTCTGTCGGGGTACGACGCCGTCATTCAGGGCGAGGCGGGATTGATGGAAATCACGGGCCAGCCCGACGGTCCGCCAACCCGCGTCGGGATCGCGATCACTGACTATCTGGCCGGCCTGTATGCGGCGCAAGGCATCCTCCTCGCCCTGATCGACCGTCAGCGCACCGGCGTCGGGCAGCACGTCGACATCGCGCTCCTCGATTCGCTCATCTCGGCGCTCACGCTGCCGGCGGGCCTCTTCTTTACGACCGGTCAGGAGCCGCGGCGGATGGGCAACGATCACCCGTCGATCGCCCCCTACGAGACCTTCGCCGCGCGCGACGGGTTGATCATCATCGCGGCAGGCAACCCGCGCCTGTGGATGCAGCTGTGCTCGGCCCTTGACGCCGAGCACCTCACGCGCGATCCCCGCTATCTGACCAATGCCGATCGACTGCGCCATCGAGGCGCGCTCAAACGGGAGCTCGAAACGATCCTGGAAAACGCAACGGTCGAGGACGTGCTCGGCCGACTGCGCGCGCACGGCGTCCCGTGCGGGCGTGTGCGATCGATTGGCGACGCGCTCGATGATCCCCAGGTCCGCGCACGGGATATGATCGTCGCCGTCGAGCGGCCGGGCGCCGCACCGGTCAAGATGCTGGGCAATCCCGTTAAGCTCTCCCGCGCTCCGGCCGGCATCCGCTTGGCGCCGCCGCGGCTGGGCGAGCACACCGACGAGGTGCTGAAATCCATCTCCTGATCCGCTGGAGGCTTTGATGTCGTTCAACCGTCGACAATTCATGAAATGGGCCGCGGCGGCGTCAACGGTGGTCGTCGGCGGCCGCGTGCGACAGGTTCCGCTCCTCGCCCGAGGGGGGGCCCCGTTCCGTCCGGATTGGCTCCCGGCGCAGAAGGAGGTTTGGGATCACCAGGTCTGGATGGCGAAGCTCGGGCCGAAATACACCGGCAACCGCGCGCATACCACCTTCGTCGAGTTCCTGGCCGACCAGCTCAAATCGTCAGGCCTCGACGTCGCACGCGACCGCTACACCTTGCCGCGCTGGGAAGCCAAGCGCTGGGATCTGACGGTGACACCCGCGAAAGGGCCGACCTTCAAGGCACCGGTCACCTCGTACTTTCCGTACTCCGGTGAGACGACGCGCGCCGGTGCGACCGGCGAACTGGTGTATGCCGGCGCCAATCCGACCTTCGCGCTCGACGGTCTTCGCGGCAAGGTCGCGCTCGTCGACTTCACGACCAGCACCCGCCAGTGGAAGCAGATGTACGAGCTGTGGGGCGTCAATCCGGCGAGCGAGGCGTTTCCAGAGGCCTACCGTCCGGCGCGCGCGGCGATTAACGATCTGACGGCTTTTGCGAAGGCGGGCGCCGTCGGCGTGATCCTGGCCTGGACCGACGTATCCGACGCGAACGCCGCCGACCAGTACACGCCATTCTCACGGCCGCCGCAGGGCATTCCGGGCTTGTACGTGGGCCGGGACACCGGCCTGCGTCTGAAGCAGCTCGCGGCGGCCGGCGCGACGGCGACAGTGGTGCTCGAGGCGGAGATCGCCCCGGAGACGCCCACCGAGACGATCATCGCGACCCTGCCCGGCACCTCGTCCGACGAAATCATCATCGTCAACACGCATACCGACGGTCCCAACGCCACCGAAGAAAACGGCGCCATCGGGATCATTGCGCTTGCCAAGTACTTTTCGCGAATTCCGCGGAGCGAACGTCGGCGTACGATCGTGTGTCCGTTGACCACCGGTCACTTCGCCGGTCCGTGGGTGCCATCCATCCGGGGCGTCATCGAGAAGCACCCGGACGTGATCAAGAAGGCGGTGGCGGCGGTGACGGTGGAGCACCTCGGCTGCCGCGAATGGCAGGATGACAGCGCGTTTCGATACAGGGCGACCGGGCGGAACGAGTGGAGCGTCGCGATCACGCCGCTCGAGTCGACCGCCCACGTCATGGTTGATGCGCTGCGCGGCAGTTCCGATCGCGCCGCCGTCGTCAATCCGGTGCACGGCGGATGGCTGGGGGAGGGCGGGGCGCTGGCGCGGGCCGGCATCCCGACGATTGGGTACATCCCGCAGCCCAATTACCTGCTCGCGGGTCCGGCCAATGGCTGCATCGAGAAGCTGAGCCCCGAGCTGCTCCACAGTCAAATTCAGGTATTCGCCAGGGTCATCCACGCGCTTGACACGATGAGCGCCGCTCAGCTGAAGGGCCGCACGTCTTCGCAATGACCGTCAGCGGGCGATGAACAGTCGGCGCCGGTCGCTCACCAGCGGCCGGCGGTGCCGTTCTTCCGATGCGGGACGCGGTAGTGCGTCGCCGCGCGTGATTCGTGCCCGGGCCGATCGACGCCGCGGCCGATGACCTTCAGCAGATCGGCAATGGTGACGACCCCCACCAGCTTGCTGCGCTCGATGACGGGCAGGCACCCGATATGATGACCAGCCATCAGGTTCGCGGCCTTGCGAACCGTGTCGTCGGGGCCGATGCTGGTAACGTGGTCGTCCATCAGGTCTGCCGCCGTTTTTCCAGCGCGAATCGGCGCACCATTGCGGCCACCGGCGTCGCTCTCGGACAACACGCCCACAATCTGGGATCCGTCCTTCACGACGAGGTGGCGGACACCCTTCGCGTGCATCAACTGCCACGCCTGTTCTGCCGTCTCCTGCGGAGCGATCGTCTGGACCTTCACGGTCATGACTTCATAGATGCGCATGGTGCCTCGCCTTAAACGCTCGGTTCTCCGAAGCGACCCATGATTGGTTGAGCAATCGTGATGAAATCTTCTATCCGCATCCGGATCGCGTCCTTGTGCGTGCCGCCGTTGAACGCGATCGTGGGCTCCAGCGCCAGCGACGAATCGAGGTACACGCGCTGCTTGTACAGAGGACCGAAGGGCGGCATCGCCCCGGCCTCGCAGTCAGGGAACAGCCAGCGGAGTTCTTCCTCGGTTGCGAGACGGACCGAGTGCGCCTTCGCCAGCATCGCGAGGCGGTCCATGTTGACGGTGTAATGCGCGGGAACCACGGCCTGCGCCGGCTCGCCGTCCAGAAAGCAAATCACCGACTTCGCCCAGCGACGGCCAGATGTGTGGGTGACCGATGCCTCCTCCTGCGCCGTATAGGCCGCGGGATGGGGAAACACGGTGTAGGCCACATTCGAGGATCGCAGAAATTCCTGGACTGATGCGCTGACCGACATGTCACGCCTCCTCGTTGGAAGCTCGAGTTGACAAGACGACGAGATACGTCGGATTGCCGGAATTCCGGCGTGTGGCGCCGTCTGTTCTTGAGATGGTGCAAAACGCCTGCTACGGGCACGCCGGATGATCACGCGCGCCGGGGGGACTGCTGGCAAGCCTCCTGAGACCGCGCCACGGCCTGCCGTCGTTTCGTTCCCGTACCATCCCCGCGGTCCGCTGCCGGCAACGCACCAGCTGCCTGGACCGGGCCCGTCATCGGCCGAGCCAGCAGGCACATGCGTTGCAATTTCACGTGGTGCGACGCAGGTCGGTCGATAATCCCGCTGCGAGGTTCGCCAATGCGCTTTCTCAATAGACAGGACGCCGGCCGTCAGATCGCGGCGCGGCTCGACCAGTACGCAAACCGGTCCGATGTGCTGGTGCTCGCACTCCCGCGCGGCGGCGTGCCGGTTGCCGCCGAGGTCGCGGGGCGGCTGCACGCACCCCTTGACGTGTTTCTGGTCCGCAAGCTCGGTGTGCCGGGTCACGCCGAACTCGCGATGGGTGCCATCGCCGCGGGCGGCGTCGAGGTATTGAGCAACGATCTGATTGAAGACCTCGGCATTCCGGCCTCGCTTGTCCAGCAGGTCGCCGTTCGAGAACGCCTCGAACTCGATCGGCGCGATCGTGTGTTTCGAGGGAATCGTCCGCCGCTGTCGATTGACGGCCGCACGGTGATTGTCGTCGACGATGGGCTGGCAACCGGCTCGACGATGGAGGCGGCGATCATTGCACTGCGGCGGCTCAAGCCGGCCGAAATCGTGGTGGCCGTCCCCGTCGGGGCCGGCGAAACCTGCGATCGCTTGCGCCGCCTCAGCGATCGCCTGGTCTGCCTCTCGACGCCGTCGCCCTTCGCCGCAGTCGGCCAGTGGTATGACGACTTTTCGGAGGCCAGCGACGATGACGTGCGGCGGCTGCTCGGCGTCAGCGCCACGCCCACCGCCTCGGCGAAGGCCATGGATCCGGCTGCGACGATTCGCGATCGCGCCGTCCGCCTGTCGGGCGAACCCGCGCAGTACGATGCGCTCCTCGAAGGGATCGGTGACGCGCCGCTCGTCCTTCTCGGCGAGGCGACGCACGGCACGCACGAGTTCTACCGCGAGCGCGCCGTGATCACGCGTCGCCTGATCGTCGAGAAAGGGTTCGCCGGCGTCGTCGTCGAAGCCGACTGGCCCGATGCGTACAGGATCAACCGCTACGTGCGCGGAACCGGCACGGACGAAGATGCCGTCGAGGCCCTCGGCGACTTCGGCCGCTTTCCGACGTGGATGTGGCGAAATTCCGACGTGCTCGACTTCATCGGTTGGCTGCGGACCCACAACGACGCGCTTCCCGCGGACGAGCGGGTGGGATTCTACGGAATGGACCTGTACAGCCTCCACACCTCCATGGAAGCAGTGCTGCTGTACCTGTCGAAGGTGGATCCGGAATCGGCGCGGCGTGCCCGCGCCCGCTATGCGTGTTTCGATCAATTTGGCAGCCAGATGCAAGAGTACGGGTACGCCGCCGGCATCGGCTTGCATCACTCGTGCGAACGGGAAGTGGTCGACGAATTGCTCGAATTGCACCGGCGGCGCGCCGAGTACGCCAGCCGCGATGGTCGCCTCGCCGCGGACGAATTCTTCGTTGCCGAACAGAACGCGCGGCTCGTGAAGAATGCGGAGGCGTACTACCGGACGATGTTTGCGGGACATGTGGAGTCCTGGAACCTGCGGGATCGGCACATGACCGACACCCTGGTCGACCTGCTGGCGTTTCTCGACCGCACGCGTCCCCGCTCACGCCTCGTCGTGTGGGCGCACAACTCACATCTCGGTGATGCGCGCGCGACCGAGATCGGCGAAGGCGGAGAATTGAACGTCGGCCAACTCGTGCGGGAGCGATTCGGCCGAACCGCCGTCCTCATCGGGTTTACGACGTACGAGGGGACGGTGACGGCGGCGACTGAGTGGGATGGCCCGGCTTCCCGTCGACAGATGCGTCCGGCCCTTGCCGGCAGTTACGAACGCCTGTTCCATGACTCGGGCGTGCCACAGTTCCTCTTGCCGCTGCGGACCGACGATCAGCTGGCATCGGTCCTGACACCGTCTCACCTCGAACGCGCGATTGGCGTCCTCTACCGGCCCGAGAGCGAACGCCGGAGCCATTATTTCCACGCGACGCTGCCGGCGCAGTTCGATTACGTGCTGCATTTCGAACAAACGCGCGCCGTCGAGCCGATCGAGCGATCGGCCCTGTGGGAAGCCGGTGAAGTAGCCGAGACGTTCCCCTCAGGACTGTAGCCATGGCGTCTTCAGTCCCGATCCAGGTTCCAGTTGGCGGCGCGAATCGCCTCGACGGCGACCTGGGCCTGCTGCCCGACGCGAAAGGCCTCATCGTCTTCGTGCACGGCAGCGGCAGCAGCCGACACAGCCCGCGAAACCAGCACGTGGCGCGCGTCCTCCAGCAGCACCGCTTTGCGACGTTGCTCATCGATCTGCTGACGCAACGGGAAGAAGAGGTCGACGAACACACCGGTCAGTTTCGATTCGACATCGAGTTGCTCGCCGAACGAGTCGTGCGCATCGTCCGGGCGGTGAAGGACCGGGCCGACACGGCGGCGCTTCCGGTGGGATTGTTCGGCGCCAGCACCGGCGGCGGAGCGGCGCTGGTCGCCGCCGCGCAGCTGTCGGAGATCGGGGCCGTGGTCTCGCGCGGAGGGCGGCCGGATCTTGCCGAGCAGGCCTTGCCCGCCGTGGCCGCACCCACGCTGCTCATTGTCGGGAGCCTCGACACGGCCGTGATTGCAATGAATCGGACGGCGATGGCGCAGATGCGCGCCCCGGTGACCCTTGAAATCGTTCCGGGCGCCACGCACCTGTTCGAGGAGCCCGGAACGCTCGATCGCGTCGCGTCGCTGGCGGCCGGCTGGTTCGAGCGGCACCTCGCGGCGGCAGTGACGACCGCCCGTCGCGATTCGACGGATTCGGTGTCCCGGTAAATCGCTCTGTACGGTACCAACCTCGCGCGCGTCGAATGGCCCTGGGTCGGCAGCGCTACGAAGGCGACTTCCCCGGCGAGGGTGCCCGGTCGGCGGCGACCCGAAGTGTCGCCGCGACCTCGTCAGGCCCGATCGGATCGGCCGTCTCCAGTTGACGCTGCAACACGGTGAGATCTGCTTCGGATGCATCGCCGCCCTGGCGCTGCCGTCCGAGGACCCTCGCGGCGAGCGTCACCTCGTCCGCGACGAAGTCCAGGATTACGAACGGGACGCGCAGGTCGCGCGCAATGGCGGCCAGCTGATCGCGATACCGCCGCCGAAGAAACGTTCCGTCGGCAATCGCGACGTAACCGGCCTCCAGCACGGTTCGGACGATCGTTGCCAGGGCTGCGTACGTCCTGTCGGTCTCGGCTGGCGCGTACAGGCCCGCGCTGAGCATCGATCCCGTGCGGGCCGACGCCGGCAACTGATGGAGCCGCTTGCGCTCGACATCGGTCCGCGTCCGGACGGCATTCAGGCACTCGAGCAGTGTCTGCGTGGCGGTCGTCTTGCCGGAGCCGGCTGGCCCGTGCGTCATGATGAGTCCGTGATCGACGGACCGTGCGATCCGTCGTGCCAGATGCAAATACTCCCCGCACTGCTGCGCACTGGCCTCGCGCAGCTGCGCATCACCGGCCTGCGCTGCCCGCATGCCGGCGACCTTCGCGCGCACCATCGCTCGATAGACGGTGTAAAAGCGCAGCACGCGGAGGCCGTCGTAGTCGCCGGTTGACTCGAGGTATCCATTCAGAAACCGCGCGGCGTAGTCGGGGTGGCCCCGGTCGATGAGGTCCATGACGAGAAAGCCGACGTCCGCCATCACATCGGTCCATCGCATCGTCTCATTGAACTCGATACAGTCGAACAACGTGGGTCGGTCGTCGATGAGCGCGATGTTGCCAAGGTGAAGATCGCCATGGCACGCGCGAACGAAACCATGAGCCCGCCGCGCCGCCAACGTCGCGCGATGCGTCCCATGCTCGCACTCGGTCCACGCGCGCACGGTGGCGAGCGCGCGGCGGTCGCGACGAGATTTCACCAGCGGATCGATCTCCGTGAAGTTCTCGATTGCGAGAGCCAGGACTTCGTCGGCCGACCCGAACCGTGACCCGTCGGGAACGGTCGCCGCCGCCAGATGAAACGAGGCGACCTCCGCGGCGAGTCGGTCGATGTGCGCCGCCGACAGCGCGCCGACGCCGAGCACATGGGTCAGAACCGCCTCCTGGGGGAACTCGCGCATTTTCACGGCGTACTCGATCACACGCCCGGTGCCATTGATGTGAGGATCGTCGGGGGTCCCGGTGATCCGCACGACATCGAGGTAGATGTCGCGCGCGAAGCGGGAGTTCAGCGCAAGTTCGCGCTCGCAGTAGAACCGTCGCGCGTCGAGCGTTGTGAAGTCGAGAAAACCGAGACTGACGGCCTTCTTGATCTTGAACGCGTACGGACCTGTGAGGAGCACGTAGGAAATGTGCGTTTCCACAACCCGAACTTCGCTACACGAGGCACCGAACACCCGCGGATTCGTCAGGCGCTCAACCAACCTCGTCTGTGACGACGACTCGAGTGCCGGCGTCGGCATAACCACGTCCCGTGGTCCAGCCCGTTGGCGACCCGCCTTTACCGATGTCGCGCGGCGGTTGGCGATCGCGGCAGCCCGTCGACGGTTTCCGGAGCAACGGGGCTCTTGAACCGCACGATGGTCTTGAGACCCTCCGCCGCCTCGACCTCCAGCGCGACGTCGGCGCGCCCATCGAGGCGGGCCAGCCACATGCGCTCGGGCGACCGGATCACGTGCACGATCTGGTCGTCAGCCGAGCCGGCCGCGATTGTCATGGTCCCGCCAGCGGGCTGTTCGAAGGTAATCCCGACAAGCGGCAGGTCGACAATCTCCGGCTGCGCACCGAGATCCGAGGACAGCACCTCGACAGTGACGAGCCAGCCTTCGTGAACGGCGTTGAACCGGTTCAGACTCTGTACCCAGTCTTGGCGGGGGATTTCAGTCGTGGTTTCAGTCACAGTCGCACCCCAGAAGGGGTACCGCAAAGTTGGTTCCAGGGGACCGGTGAGGGAGCGACTACGATAGAGACGTCGCAGCCGACGAGATCGGGGCGCGACCTGGTCAGCAGCCCAGAGGAGACCGCTCAGGCATATCCCGTGATCGACTCGTTGAGGTCGGTAGCAAGATCGACGTTCCAGCGTCTGCCCGGGTCCACCGTCGCCGCCGACGGGCGGCGTGCCGGAAAGGCAACTTGACGAATCGCTCGTCGAGCCGCACACCAGTCGACTGGTGCGGCCCAGGCATATCAAATGGTCACCCTTGATGTGAACGTGCAACGCGGACGTTGATGAATATCGCGCAGCGGTGTACCCACCGTGCGAGCCTTGACGCGCCCAGCCGACAGGTGATCGATGGTCACGCAGCGCGTCGATGATTCCAACTGCCAGCGTGCGAACACGGCCAAACGCTTCACCGGGCTGCCACGCCCGATGATGCCGGGATCGTTCGTCGGCGACCGTCAATGCCGCTGCAACGACTCGGACGCGGCGCGCCGACTGGGGGCTGGCGTCGAGGTCGACGCATCCGTGGCGGGCTCTCACCGCGAATTTGCGCGTGACGCTGTCGCGCGTGGCGGCATCGGCCGCGATACGGAGACGGGCGTCCCCTGCGGCGGCACGTCGGCGGGAACGCGGACGACAACGCGCCGCCGCTCGCACCGAGCGGGCGACCCGTTGCTTCGTCCGGCGCATGAGACAGCGCGAGGATGGGGCGAATCCATCGCCATTCCGAATTCAGCGTCGGGCGAATATCCCTGATATCAACCACTTCGAGACGCCTGGCTGGGCCGGGCGGGGCGGCGTATTCTTGGCACATCATATGTAAGTCATCGAGGTGCGGCGTGAAGGATTTGAACGCAGGAATCGCCGGCGGAACCGGAGACGCGATTGAGCGGCTTCGCCCGTCCGACGCTCAACCCCGATTGAACAGCCGTGCACCGTTCCCATCGACTGTCGTCGATCGGTGGGCGCTCGCCCGCATTGAGCGCACGGTCCAGCCTGCACCGATTCGATTCGTCCTCTGGGATGGATTCGAACAACAGGCCGCCCCCGGTTCCCCCCCCGCCACGATTGTGTTCCACACGCGGAGAGCGCTCTTCGGATGGGTCGTCGATCCGGAGCTCAATTTTGGTGAAGCCTATATGTCGGGCGAGGTCGAAATCCGAGGCGACCTCCTTGCGCTGCTCGAATCGATCTACCGGGCGCTCGGTCCGACTTCCCGGCGGTGGCGGCTATGGCGGCAGCGCGCCAATGATGCGCGCGCGTCCCGGGACAATGTGCATCATCACTACGATCTCGGGAACTCGTTCTATCGCCTCTGGCTGGATCGCGAGATGGTCTACACCTGCGCCTATTTCCCATCGCCGGAGGACTCGCTCGACGAGGCGCAAGTTGCCAAGATGGATCTCGTGTGCCGCAAGCTTGGGTTGCAGCGCGGTGACCGCGTCGTCGAGGCCGGCAGC
>JBPYEE010000362.1:0-4318 GCA_051985095.1 Vicinamibacterales bacterium
CGACCGCGGGTCGCCCCGCGCCCGACACCGCCGCCCGGGCCGCCTCCGCCGCGCCCCCCGGGACCACGACACCGGCGGCGCCCGCCGCCATCGCGGCCCCCACAAACAACGAGCCGTCGAACCGCTCACCGCGAATCGCGATGAAGAGCTCGTCTGGCTTCAGCGTCCGCGTATCGATTGAGACGCCGGCGAACTCCTGGCTGGCGTCCCCGGCCCGAATCGACCCGCTCATTGCCGCGGCCACCCGCGCCGCGGTCAGCCGCACCGCATTCACACGACGCCCGTGCGCCGTTTCGTCAGGGCGTCGCGCGCCACCGCCACGTCGTCAAACGGCAGCGTGCGATCGCCAATCACCTGGTATTTCTCGTGGCCCTTGCCGGCAATCAGCACCAGGTCGCCGGGCCGCGCGATCTCGATCGCCTGCGCGATCGCAGTCCGCCGATCCACGATCGCCATCAGCCGCTGTTCGCTGTCCTTGCGCGTGTCGGCGGTGATGCCCCGGCGGATCTCCTCGATGATCCGAACCGGGTCCTCGCTGCGCGGGTTGTCGGATGTGATCACGATCAAGTCGCTCAAGCGGCTGGCGACCGCGCCCATCAGGGGCCGCTTGGTTCGATCGCGATCGCCGCCGGCGCCGAAGACCGTAATCACCCGGCCATGCGCGAGGGGCCTCGCCGTCTCGAGCAGGTTTCTCAAGGCGTCATCGGTATGCGCGTAATCGACGACGACGGTGACTTCGTCCCCCGCCGCCGACACGATTTCGAAGCGGCCCGGGACGCCGTGGAGCTCCTGCAGTCCGCGCTCGATCGCATCAAACGGCAGGTCGAGCGCCGTCGCCGCCGCGGCCGCAGCGAGGATGTTGTAGACGTTGGGCCGCCCGACGAGGCGCGAGCGAACCCGGAGCATGCCGCGCGGCGTGCGCACGTCGAAGGAGAGCCCGTCGAGTGAAAAGGCGACCGGACCCGGCATGATGTCGGCGTGGTGCTGCATCGCATAGGTGACCGGGCGGCCGCCGGCGCCGAGCAGCGAGGCGCCGCGCGGATCGTCGATGTTGATGGCGCTCGGCGCCGCCGCCGGCAACATCTCGAACAGCTGTCGCTTCGCGCGGAAGTAGCCTTCCATGTCGCCGTGGAAATCGAGGTGATCGCGCGTCAGGTTCGTAAAGATCGCCGCGGCAAACGTCAGGTCGTCGACGCGGTGCAGCGCGAGCGCGTGCGACGACACCTCCATCGCACATGCGCCGCAGCCGCGGACGACCATCTCCCGCAGCATCCGCTCGACGTCGGGCGCTTCCGGCGTGGTGCGCGCCGCATCCCGGACGTCGGCGCCGATCCGGTACGCCACGGTCCCAACGACCCCGCACGCCACGCCGGCCGCGTCGAAGATGGACGCGAGGAGATATGCCGTGGTCGTCTTCCCGTTCGTACCCGTGATACCGACGACGCGGAGCTCGCGGCTCGGATGCCGAAAGACCTCGGCTGCCAGGATCGCCAGCGCCTGCCGTGCGTCCGTCACGACGGCCCACGCCACATCGGCCGCCGGCGGCGGCTGTTCGGAGACGATTGCGACGGCGCCGCGATCGATCGCGTGTTGCGCGAAGGCGGTGCCGTCGGCGTGCTGACCGTGCAGCGCGACGAACACGTCGCCGGGGTTGACGGCGCGCGAGTCGTACGCGATGCCCGTCACGCCGGCCGAGACCGCGCCGCCCCCCGAGTCGGCGCGGATCAGCCCGCGGCTGCGCAGCACGCCGTGCAGCTCCGCCCACGTCATGGGCGCGTGCCCTGCCTTGCCAGCACGAGCTGGCAGACGGCGCCCGGCTCGAGCGGCGATCCTGGTTCGGGTTGCTGCCACACGACAAACCCGTCGCCCGACGCGCGCGCGTTCAGCCCGAGCTTTGCGAGCAGGAGGATGGCGTCGCGGGCACTGAGGCCGCGGAGGTCCGGCACGGTGCCGGCGGTGCCGTCGGCGACGAAACTCACCTTCGCGGCCGGTGGGTTCGTGTCGGCGACCGCATCAAGAGGGGGCTTCTGGTTCGTCGCGACGAGCACGGGAGGCGCGGGGTTGAGCGTCGGCGGAACGCCGAGATAGCGGAGCGTCGGCTCGGCGATGCGCTTGAAGATCGGCGCCGCCACCGCGCCGCCATGGTCACCCTGGGGCCCTTTTGCCGCGTCGATGACGACGATGATCGCGACGGCCGGATTCCGCGACGGCAAGAAGCCGACAAACGACCCGAAGTGATCCGCATGCGAGTACCGGCCGTCTTCGAGTTTCTGGGCGGTGCCGGTCTTGCCGGCGATGGTATAGCCGTCGATTTGCGCCCGTTTCGCCGTGCCGCGCGCGACGACCTGCTCCATGATCCCCGTCAGCACCGCCGCGGTATCAGGGCTGACCGTTCGACGCAGCGTCTTCGGCTGGACGGCGAAGCGACGGTCGCCTCGATACACCGCGCGCAGCACCCGCGGCTCCACGTAGACGCCGCCGTTGGCGACAGCGCTGACGGCAGTGACCATCTGGAGCGGCGTCACCGCGATCTGGTACCCCATCGATACCGACGCGAGCGCGCTCTCGGTCCACTTGTCAGGCCGCCAGACGATGCCGGAGTTTTCGCCCGGAAAATCGGGCGAGACGGGATGGCCGAACCCATACAGGCCAACGAATCGGCTGAGCCGCTCGGTGCCCACTTTGAATCCGATCCTGATCGCACCGACGTTGCTCGACTTGACGATGACGTCCGTGAACGACAGCACGCCGTAATCGCGGTGGCTGTCTTCGGTAATCGCCGGCCGACCGGCGAGTTTCACACGGCCGGGGCTGGTGTCGATCAGGGCGTCCGGGTCGAGGACTTTCTCGTCGATCGCGGCTGAGGCGGTCACGACCTTGAAGGTGGAGCCGGGTTCATAGAGATCCTGTACGGCGCGGTTGCGGCGCGCGATCTCCTCCGCTTCTCTATAGACGTTGGGATTGAACGTCGGCTCGTTGGCCATTGCGAGGATCTCGCCGGTGCGGGGGTTCATGATGATCGCGCTCCCGCCGGCGGCACGGTTCTCGATGACGCCGTCGCGCAACTCGCGCTCGGCGACGTACTGGAGATACTCGTCGATGGCCAGCTCGACGGTCGCACCCGTCGTGGGCGGGCGCTCGAAGCGGCTGAAGGCATGCCCCTTCGCGTCGGTTTGAATCAGGATGGTGCCTTTTTTCCCGCGGATCTGAGGGTCGTAGGTGTACTCGATGCCACTCAGTCCGTTATTGTCGACCCCGACGTACCCGATCAAATGCGCGGCGAGCTGGAGGTTCGGATAAAACCGCTTGCTCTCCTTGATGAATCCGATACCGTCCAGGTTCAGTGCGCCGACGCGCTGCGCTTGTGCGGGGGCGACCTGTCGCCGGACGTAGGCGAACGGCCGGCGCTGGCTCAACCGATCGACGAGCGCTCGCCGCTCCTTGTCGGTGCAGTCCTCGAGCGCGGCGCACAACCGGGTGACGGCTGCCGGCGCATCGGGGATTTCCGACGGCACCGCGTAGATGGTGTCCGCATCGACGCTGGTCGCCAGCAGCCGGCCGCGCCGGTCGACGATGTCGCCGCGCATCGCCGGCGCGTCGATCGTGCGCAGATGCTGCTTCTCGGCGCGGGCCGTCAGATCCGCGTGCCGAATGACCTGCAGGTACACCAGCCGCGCTTCGATCCCGGCCGCCCACACGGCGAGCGACGCGGCGACGACGATCGCACGCCGCCTGATGGTCAGACGCCAGTCGTTCACGCCGGGAACGCGAGCCATATCACCGCCGCGCGACGACGGAGGGCAACGGAAGATCGGTCGCCGGCACCCGCTCGATGACGATCGCGTCGTCGGGCCCCGGCGTGACCAGGTGCAGCTGGCGGGTCGCGATGGCTTCAATCCGCTTCGGCGATTTCAGCGTCTCGATCTCCAGCTTCAGCCGGCGCGCCGTTTCGTCCTCGGCCGCCCGCTGGCGCTCCATCTGTTCGATCTCGTACCCGTGCCGCAGCAGTTCGAAGTGCTGCCAGGCCGAGAAGAGCAGCACCAGGACCAGGAACCCGGCAACGCCGACCGATTTCCAGAGCTCACGCTGGCGCGCTTCGTCCACCTGACGGACGATCGGATTGTTCCGGACATCCTTCTTGATGGCGTATTCAAAGGATTCAGCCATACCTACGCGACCCTTTCAGCTGCCCGCAATTTGGCGCTGCGCGCGCGCGGATTGCGGTCGATTTCTTCGCTGGTCGGGACCAGCGGCTTCTTGGTCAGGATGCGAACGCGCGGATGGTTCGGCCGCTCCAGCGCGCGAAACGTGTGCTTCA
>JBPYEE010000363.1:0-7788 GCA_051985095.1 Vicinamibacterales bacterium
GGCCGCCCAACGTGGAGGGCAAGGGCGCGATCAAACAGCGCCAGCTGCTCGTCAACGCTCTCCGTATGCGTCCCGACCGCATAGTCGTCGGCGAGACCCGCGGCGAGGAAGCGCTCGACATGCTGCAGGCGATGAATACCGGCCACGACGGATCGCGCACGACCGGCCACGCCAACACGCCCCGCGACGCGCTGTCGAGAATCGAAACCATGATCGCCATGGGTGCGACCAACCTGCCGGAGCGCGCGATGCGGCAGCAGATCGCGGCGGCGATCCAGCTCGTCATCCAGCAGACGCGCCTGAGCGACGGCACCCGCAAGGTGACGAGCATCTCGGAAATCACCGGGATGGAAGGCGACGTCATCACGATGCAGGAGATCTTCCTTTTCGAGCGGACCGGCGTCACCCCCGAGGGGGCCGTTGTGGGACGGTTCCGCGCAACCGGGATTCGCCCCAAGAGCAGCGAGCGGCTCGCGACCTCGGGCGTTCACCTGCCGATGGAGATGTTCGAGCACCTCCAGCTCGTCAACGCTGGAGCGTCGCGATGAACCTGCCGATCATCGTGTTCGCCGCCGTCCTCGCCGCCGTGCTCGTGCCGTACGTGCTTTTTGTCATCCGCCCCGAGGGTGAAGAGCAGCGCCGGCTTCGAAAACGGCTCAAGAGCGAGCGAAAACGCGAGGTGGCAATTGCGATCGTCAAGGCGAACGAGCAACTCAGCTCGATCGGGTTTGTCGATGTCGTCCTCAACCGCTCGAAGCGCCTCGTCGAACCGATTCAACGCTTGATCCGGGAATCCGGTAAGCGCATCACGGTCGGACGATTTCTCCTGGTGACGTGTGTATTCGGTGCCGTTCCCGTCCTGATCGTAGCCCGGCTCACGGGGCGCCTCTCTGTCGGCCTGATTGTGGGCACGCTGTTCGCGTTCCTGCCGACCATGTGGCTGCGCCGCGCACGAACGACCCGGCTCTGGAAGTTCGAAGAGCAATTCCCCGAAGCCATCGACCTGATCGCCCGCGCGCTTCGGGCGGGACACACGTTTCCGACCGGACTGGCAATGGTCGCCGAGGAAATGCAGGCGCCGGTCGGTACCGAATTCCGGGAAATCTACGACCACCAGAACTTCGGGATGCCGTTGCCCGACGCGCTCCGCGCCTTCGCCGAACGGGTGCCGATCCTCGATGCCAAGTTCTTCGTGACAGCGGTCCTCACTCAGCGCGACGCCGGTGGCAACCTGGCGGAGGTCCTCGACAACTTGTCGTCCGTCATTCGCGAACGATTCAAGGTGAAGCGGCAAGTGCGTGTGATCTCGGCCCACGGGCGCATCACCGGCTGGATCCTTGCTGCTCTACCGCCGGCACTGGCGGTCGTGTTCGCAATCGTGAGCCCGAAGATGATTACCACCCTGTATCACGATCCGCTTGGGCAGCAGATGATCCTCCTGGCGATCGTGCTGCAGGTCACGGGCACGCTCATCATCAGAAAGATCATCAACATCGAGTATTAGGCGAGAGCTGACATGTCTGTGGAACTGATCGTTGCGATCGGCGCCGTATTCGTCGCCGCTCTGTTCATCGTCGGGTCAACGGCCTCGTTCGTCCTGTCGTATAACGCGCCAGGCCGTCAGCGCCTCCGAAAGATGGGCACAGTCAGCGATGGTGCGCTCTTGAAGTCGGCGCCATCGCTGACGCGCAGCGGGGCGCTGACGCTGCAACGGTTCGCCGCGTTCATTCCGAAGTCGCCGAAGGAAATGTCGCGACTGGAGCATCGGTTGGCCAGGGCGGGCTATCACAGCCTCGGGGCGCTCGTCTTTTTCATTCTCGCGGAGATCGTGACCCCGGTGGTGTTCGCGGCCTTTGGCTTTCTGTTCTTTCACGGTTTCTCAGCAGTGCTGGTCGCCGTGAGCGGGGCCATGGCCGGGTACGTGCTCCCGGGCATCGTGCTCGAACGACGCATCAAAGCGCGCCAAAAGGTGATCCAGAACGGGCTCCCTGATGCGCTCGACCTGTTCATTGTCTGTCTCGAGGCCGGCTCCTCGCTGGATCAGGCCGTCCTGAAGACCAGCCAGGACCTCGACGTTCCCTACCCGCCGCTGGCCGAAGAGCTCCGGATGATAACAACGGAAATGCGGGCCGGGAAGCCGCGCCTCGAGGCATTCAAGAACTTCGCGACCCGCACCGGCGTCGATGACGTACGTGCACTGGTGAGCATGCTCGTGCAGGCCGACCGGTTCGGCACGAGCATCGCACAGGCGTTACGAACCCAGGCCGATACATCACGTACGAAGCGGCGGCAGCGCGCAGAAGAGCGAGCCCAGAAGATCGGCGTCAAGTTAGTCTTTCCGCTCGTCTTCTTCCTGTTTCCCGCTTTCTACGTCGTCACGCTGGGCGCTGGCGTGATCCAGATGATTCATTTCTTCTCCCAGCATGCGTTCAAGTAGTCGTAGACAAAAAAGGAGTCGATGGTATGACCCAGGTAGTCCTCGGAGTAATCGGTGTCGTGTCGTTCGTTTTGTATCTGATGCGCCGGCGCGCACGCCTCAGCCGCGAAGACTAAACGCGCCGATGCGTTCTCGCCTGCTATCTGCGTGGGTGCTCGCAGCCGGTGTGCTTCTGCACGCCGGTTGCGCCCGCCCCTTGTCGCATGGACTGGCGGACCGGTTCCTGGTCCATCGCAACGCAACGTCCGCGGCTCGCCGCCCCGAACCGCCGTCGCCGTCACTGGAAGAATCGATCGGCAAAATCCAGAAGCTCATGGCCGAAGCGCGCCCTGCACCGACACCTGCCTCACCCCAGACGCTCGAAGCTCGCGCGCCCGATCTGAACGAGGCAATCGCCGCCTTTTCGAACTCGCCGACCGCCGACAACGCCATCGCCGTCGGTGCGGCCTATCACCGCTACGCGCTTCTCGACCAGGCCTACGCCTACTATTCGCACGCGTTGCGTCTCGATCCGAAATCAGCCGATGCGTACGATGGACTCGCACGCGTCTGGCGCGACTGGCACGTGCCACAGCTTGGCCTGGGCGATGCCATGCGGGCGACGTACTACGCGCCGGCGTCTGCCGCAGCCCAGAACACACTCGGCACGGTGCTGCAGGCGTTGGGCCGACGTAAAGAAGCCCGCGAGGCTTTTGCCGCGGCGCTGGCCCGCGACCACAACGCCGCGTACGCACTGAACAATCTGTGTTACCTGTCGTTCCTCGACGGAGACGGGCCACGCGCGGTCGACCAGTGCCAGCAGGCCATCCGTCTCGATCCGGCGCTGGCGGCTGCGCACAACAACCTCGGCCTGACGTACGCCGCCCTGGGCCGGACCGATCTCGCCAACGAGCAATTCGTGCACGCGGGCGGCACCGCTGCGGCGGCGTACAACATGGGAATCGTGTCACTGGCGCGTCGGGAGTATGCCGAGGCCGCCACTCAATTCGAGCACGTGCCTGCCGGGGATCCCACGTTCGCCGCCGCCGCAGAGCGGGCACGCGAAGCCCGGAAACTCGCACGGGCCAACCTCGATACTGGAGACCAGCCATGATGACCGGATGCGTTGAAACGCCCGCGCAGTGGCGCGCGCAGCCACTTGCACCGCGATCGCTCGACGAATCGGGGTTGACGCTTGACATGGTCCTGCAGCTGGTCGTCAAGACGCTGCATTTCTCGGGCGAACTGGTCGGGACCGAGCTGGCGCATCGACTGGGCGTCACCTTCGCTGTTATCGAACCGGCGCTCGACCTGCTGATCGCGCAGCATCAGGTTGAAATCGTCGGCGGCGCGATGGTCGGCCGGGCGGCCTTCCGGTTTCGGATCACCGACGCCGGACGCGCCCGCGCGCAGCTGTTTCTTCGCGACAGTCAGTACGTCGGCGTGGCTCCAGTGCCGGTCAACACGTATCGCGAGTACATGCGCGGCTTCGGCGCCGCGGCCAGCAGGCGGGCGACGCGCGCGAAAATCCGCCAGGCCTTCTCGCACCTGGTGATCAGCGATCGCGTGCTCGATCAGCTGGGACCGGCGATCAATGCAGGGCACTCGCTGTTCGTGTATGGCCCTCCCGGAAACGGTAAAACCGTCATCTCGCAAGCGATCCGAAACGTCCTGGACGGAGAGATCGCCATTCCGCACGCGCTCGAAGTCGGCGGCAGCATCATCAGACTCTTCGATCCCGTGCTGCACGAGCCGGTTCCGAACGCCGCGGATGCGATGGAACTCGACGCAGGGGTCCGCCTCGACCGGCGGTGGGTGACGTGCCGGCGGCCGATGATCACCGTCGGCGGCGAACTCCGGCTCGAGGCGCTGGAGCTGAACGACGCGTCGCAAGCCGGGTTCTGCCGTGCGCCTATTCAGCTCGCTGCCAACGGTGGTGTGCTGGTGATCGACGACTTCGGGCGGCAGCAGTGCTCACCGCGCGAACTCCTGAACCGGTGGATCGTCCCGCTCGAAAGCCGCGTCGACTTCCTGACACTCGCCAGTGGCCAGAAGCTCGACCTGCCGTTCATGGTGTTCGTCGTGTTCGCGACGAACCTGCAGCCGCGCGACCTCGTGGACGACGCGTTCCTACGGCGAATTCAGTACAAGGTGTTCGCGCAAGGCCCGACGCCCGCCGAGTTCCTGACGATCTTCGAGAACTGTTGCCGTGACGAGGACGTTGCCTGCGAGCCGTCCCTCGTGACGGAGCTGCTCGACACCTGGTACCGGCCGCACAGCATCCCGCTGCGAGGCTGCCATCCGCGCGACCTCATTCGGCACGCGCTGGCGCTGGCCGAGTATCTCGGCCAGCCCCGCCGTCTGACGGCCGATCTCCTCGATGCCGCCTGTACGGGGTATTTCGTCCGCGACGAGTCGTCGGTCGACCAGGACTGACCGGATGGGGAAGGTGTCGACCGGTCGGGCGTACCGGTGCATCGCTGTCGTCTGGGCGGCGACGCTCACGCTCTTGTGCGCCAGCCGAGGTGCCGCATCCCCGGACCACCGGTCCGGCGGGCTCGCGGTCCATATCACCTCGCCGCTCGGACGCACGGGGCTTCCTGGCCCCATCCGGATCGTGGCGCAGGTCCAGCACGCGGACAAGGTCAGCCTGCAGCCGGTGGACATTTACGTCGATGGGCGGTTTTTCGGTGAGGCCGTCGAGGGACCGCCGTTTGCGGTCGAGTGGACCGACGACAACCCGTTCGAGGCTCGCGAGATCGCCGCCGAAGTCTGCGATGACCTCGGCGCCTGCGCTCGCGATGCCGTTCACCTGGATCCGCTGACCATTACCGAGGTGTCGGGCATCTCGAGCGTCCTGGTCGATGCATCCGTCAAGGATGCGACCGGTCACTACGTTGCCGGCTTGACCGAAGCGGACTTCCGACTGAGCGAGGACGACGTCGCACAACGCCTCGATGTTGTCTCCGCCGAAGTGGCCGACAGTACCTACACGCTGCTGATCGACAGCAGCCAGAGCATGTCGCGCCGGATGGATTTCGTGCAGGAGGCGGCTTCGCGTCTCGTCGGTCGCCTCCGCCGGAACGACCGCGTCATCGTCGCACCGTTTACCAAATCGATCGGAACCATCACCGGCCCGACCACCGATCGCCTGACCGTCACGAGTGCCATTGGCACGACGCGGGCAGGCGGCGGCACCGCGCTCATCGACGCGCTGGTCGACGTGCCGAAGCTTGTTCAAGGCGTCGCAGGCCGACAAGCGGTCGTGCTGATCACCGACGGGTACGACGAGAACAGCACCCACTCGGTGGCCGACGCCGTGCGGGCGATCAAAGCGGCGCAGGCCACGTTGTATGTCGTCGGCATTGGTGGCGTCGCCGGCATCTCGATCAAGGGTGAGCGCGTGCTCCGCGGGCTCGCCGAGCAATCGGGCGGGCGCGCCTTCTTCCCCTCGCGCGACGAAGAACTGCCCGTGGTCAATGAGTTGATCGTGGCGGACGTGCAGCACCGCTATCTCATCGGCTACACGCCGGAGAACCAGACCGCCGACGGAGCCTGGCGTCGCATCGGCGTCACGACGACCAACGCAACCCATGTGGTGCGCAGCCGGCCGGGGTACTTTGCCCCGAAGCCACCGCCCGTTCGCGCAACCGTCGAATTCGTCGCGGCAAATGCCGACCATCAACCGGTGGAGATGTCAGCCGCCGATCTCGAGCTGATCGAGGACGGCGTCAAACAGACGATCGATACGTTTCAGGAGGCGGTTGCACCGATCTCGATCGTCCTCGCGCTTGACGCGAGCGGCAGTATGAAACCATCCGCGGAGGCAGTTCGCGAAGCGGCCAAGTTGTTTGTCGGCTCACTGCGACCCGCCGATGACCTCGCGCTGCTCGTGTTCTCGGATGAGCCGGCGCTGGTCCACGATCTGACGAAGAACCGGGAGTCGACGCTCGACACGATCGATCAGTACAAAGCGCACGGTGGCACGGCGCTGAACGACGCGTTGTTCCAGGCGATCGGCCGCTTGAAACGCGCGGAGGGCCGCAAGGCCATCGTGGTGCTGACGGACGGTCGCGACGAGAATGGTCCCGGCACCGCGCCGGGCAGCCGCCATCCGATCGATGACGTGTTTGCGTCGATCCGCGACGTCGATGTCACGCTGTTTACGATCGGCCTCGGATCGAAAGTCGATCGGGTGCTGCTCGAGAAGCTCGCCCAGGTGTCGGGCGGCGAATCGTTCTTTCCGACCGCGGCCGACGAGCTCGCGCAGCAGTATCGCCGTGTGATCGATCACCTGCGCCAGCGCTACATCGCGAGCTACATCTCGAGCAACGGCGCGCGGGATGGAGGCTGGCGCGCGGTCAGCATCACCCCGCACGATTCGACGTTGACGATCTCCAGTCGAAGCGGGTACTTCGCGCCGGAGCGATAACGGCATCTCCTGTCACTTAGAGTTCTCATCACGAGACAGAGTGTTCCGTCCCGAGACAGTTCAGCCAAATGGCGTCAGGTCAACGGTTTATCACCAGAACCGGGACGTTCGCTGTTACATGCACGCCTGGATTACGGATGTGGTAGTTGAACTAAAGCCATCAGTATCAATGAGTTACAGGACGTCTCGCCGGGCTGCGATTTTGCTTCGGCTGTTAGGGAGTGGAACATCGCAAGGGAGTTTTCAAATCGTTCAAGCCGGTTGCGGCGAGCCAACAGATGCTCGACGTGATTGCGCAAGCCGAACGCACCGCCCGCAGCGATGCGAAGGTGCTGATCACGGGCGAAAGCGGGGTCGGCAAAGATGTCGTGGCGCGGCACATTCACGACTGTTCGCCACGGCGGCTGGCGCAGTTCGTCGTCGTGAACTGCGCCGGCCTGACCGAGTCGCTGCTGGAATCGGAACTCTTCGGGCATGTGAAAGGTGCCTTCACCGGAGCCCACCGCGACAAGCCCGGAAAACTGAGGGTCGCGCATCACGGCACGCTCTTTCTCGACGAAGTCGGCGAAATGAGCCTGCGGATGCAGGCGTTGCTGCTGCGGTTCCTCGAGAACGGCGAAGTGCACCCGGTCGGCTCCGATGCGGTTCACGTCGCCGATGTGCGCGTCATCGGGGCAACCAATCGCCATCTCCTCGAGATGGTGAATCTGGGGCAGTTCCGCAAGGATCTGCTGTACCGTCTCGAGGTGATCCGCATCCACGTACCCGCGTTGCGCGAACGGCCTGCGGATGTCCGTCCGCTGGCGCTGCACTTCCTGCGCGCGTCGCATCGCCACCTCTCGCTGACCGACGGCGCCTGGAAGACGTTGGAGCGGTACCGCTGGCCTGGGAACGTGCGCGAACTCCGGAACGTCATCGAACAGTTGACGTCGCTCTGTGA
>JBPYEE010000364.1:0-13661 GCA_051985095.1 Vicinamibacterales bacterium
CCAGTCGCCACACGCACGTCGTGCCGTTCGGGTGGCTCCGGCGAGCAATCGTCATCCGCGACGACTTCGGCCGTCGGTAAGGGCGCGGTGCGACGCCCGGCCGTCGCGCGCGAGCGCTTCGTCGCCCAGACGTATAATTTGAGCCCCGATGGCGACGCTGCACCCATTTCGTGCGCTGCGGCCGACACCCGCCAACGCCGCGCAGATCGCCGCGGTGCCGTACGACGTGGTCAGTACGGACGAAGCGCGCTCCATCGCCGAGGGCAACGCGTTGAGTTTCCTGCGTGTGTCGCGGGCCGAACTCGAGCTGCCCGCCGGCACCGACCCCTACTCCGCGGCCGTCTACGAGCGCGCGGCCGCCAATTTCGAAGGCTTGAAACACCGAGCGCTCGTGGTCGAACACGAGCCGGCCGTCTACTGCTACCGCCTTCGCATGGGCGGCCATACGCAAACCGGGATCGGCGCCTGCTTTTCGATCGATGAATACGACCATGACGTGATCAAGCGGCACGAGCGGACGCGTCCCGACAAGGAAGACGATCGCACGCGTCACATGATTGCGCTCGGCGCGCAGACGGGGCCGGTGTTTCTCACCTACCGGGCGTCGCCCGACGTGGACCGGGTCGTCGCGGCAGCGACCGCCGGCGATGCGTTATTCGACTTCGAGGCACCCGACGGCGTGCGTCACACCATCTGGCGCGCGACCCGCGACCAACGCGATCGGCTGGTCGCCGCGTTTGCGGCGATCCCGGCGTTGTACATCGCCGACGGTCATCACCGCGCCGCGAGCGCCGCCCGCGCCCGGACCGCGCTCGGGGGCCGCGGTGAATCGAACACGATGCTCGCCGTGGCGTTTCCGCATGACCAGGTGCAAATCCTGCCGTACAACCGCGTGGTGCGGGACCTGGACGGCCTGAACGCGGACAGCTTTCTGACCGCGGTCCGTGATCGGTTCGACATCGGCGAGGGTCCGGCGACCCCCGTCCGGCGCGGCGAGATCGCCATGTACTTCGGCAGCGCCTGGCACACGCTCCGGCCGCGCGGGCCGGCGCGCGCGACCGATCCGATTGGTTCGCTCGACGTCAGTGTCCTGCAGGATCAATTGCTCTCGCCGGTACTCCAGATCGCCGACGTGCGCACCGACCGGCGCATCGACTTCGTCGCCGGCGCGCGGGGGACCGACGCGCTCGAGCGACGCGTGCAGTCCGGCGACGCCGCCGTGGCGTTCTCGCTGTACCCGGTCAGCGTCGCCGCGTTGATGCAGGTGTCTGATGCGGGCGCGATCATGCCGCCGAAGTCCACGTGGTTCGAGCCGAAGCTGCGCGATGGCCTGCTGATCCACGCGATATGAAGGTCCTCGTCGCCGACAAATTCGAGCAGAGCGGCCGGGACGGCCTGGCGGCGGCGGGCTGCGACGTGCTGTACCAGCCGGAGCTGGCCGGCGATGCCCTCACGGCGGCGATCGGGACGAGCGGCGCCGACGTGCTGGTCGTCCGCAGCACGCAGGTGACCGAGCCGATGCTCGAGGCCGGCACCCTGTCGCTCGTGATCCGCGCCGGCGCGGGCTACAACACGATCGATCTCGCAACGGCGTCGAAGCGCGGCATCTACGTCTCGAATTGTCCCGGGAAGAACGCAATCGCGGTGGCCGAGCTGACCTTCGCGCTGATCCTGGCGCTCGATCGGCGCGTCGCGGACAACGTCGCGGAGCTGCGCGCCGGCCACTGGAACAAGAAAGAGTACTCGAACGCCAGGGGGCTGTACGGCCGCGTCCTCGGGCTCCTGGGATACGGCAACATCGGTCAGGAGGTGGCGCGCCGGGCGCATGCCTTCGGCATGCCGCTCGTCGTGTGGAGCCGGCGATTCTCGACCGGTGCCGCCGCGAGCGCCGCCGAACCGATCCCGCTGCGCCTGGCGAAGTCGGCCGCCGAGGTGGCCGAACAAAGCGACATCGTGAGCGTGCATCTGGCGCTGGCCGGCGACACGCGCGGGCTGGTCAACGCGTCGGTCTTCGACAAACTGAAGCCGGGGGCGTATTTCATCAACACCGCGCGGGCCGAAGTGGTCGATTACGCAGCGCTCGAAACCGCGATTCGCGAGAAGCACATTCGGGTCGGGCTCGATGTGTTTGCGGGAGAGCCGGCCGCGGCCACCGGCGAGTTCACCGACGCGATCGTCAGGCTGCCGAATGTCTACGGCACGCACCACATCGGGGCCTCAACCGATCAGGCGCAGGAGGCCATCGCGGCCGAAACCGTCCGCATTGTCAGGAGCTACCAAGAGACCGGCAAGGTGCCGAACGTCGTCAACCTGGCGAAAAAGACGCCGGCGACGCACATGCTGGTGGTGCGGCATCGCGATCGGCCCGGCGTGCTCGCCCACGTCTTCGAGCTCCTGCGCAGCAGCAACCTGAACGTCCAGGAGACCGAAAACATCATCTTCGACGGGGCGCAGGCTGCCGTCGCCCGCATCAACCTCGACGGGGCGCCGCCGGCGGCGTTGCTGGAGACCATGCAGCGCGGCAATGCCGACATCCTCGACCTCCATCTGGTGACCATATGACCACCGTGCATCGCGTCTTCAACTTTTCCGCCGGGCCGGCCGTGTTGCCCGTGTCGGTCCTCGAGCAGGTCCAGCGTGATCTCCTGGCGCTGCCGGGGGTGGGAATGTCGATCCTCGAGATCAGCCATCGCTCGCGCGCCTTCGAATCCATTCTCGAGCAGGCGGAGGCGGACATCCGCACTCTGGCAGAGATCCCGGCAAATTATCGCGTGTTGTTTCTGCAGGGCGGCGCCAGCCTGCAGTTCTCGATGGTGCCGATGAACCTGCTCGGCGAGGGGGCGACGGCCGACTACATCGACGCCGGGTCGTGGGGCGACAAGGCGATCAAGGAAGCCCGGCGCGTCGGGCGCGTCAATATTGCCGCGAGCACCAAGGCCGAGAACTATTCGCGCCTCCCGCGCCAGGACGAGTTGCAGCTGACGCCGGGTGCCGCCTACGTCCACATGACGTCGAACAACACGATCGAGGGGACCGAATACCACGTGCTGCCCGAGGTCGCCGGGGCGCCGCTCGTCAGCGATACCTCATCGGACATGTTCAGCCGGCCAATCGATGTCGCGCGACACGCGCTCATCTACGCCGGCGCCCAGAAGAACATGGGACCGGCGGGCGTCACGGTGGTGATCCTGCGCGACGACCTGCTGACGCGCTCGTCGAAGACCCTGCCGTCCATGCTCAATTACGCGGTGCACGCGGAGCACCACTCCCTCTACAACACCCCGCCGGCGTTTGCCGTGTACACCCTCGGGCTCGTGATGAAGTGGTTGATCGCGCAGGGGGGCCTGGCCGCCGTCGAACAGACCAACCGCCGCAAGGCCGCCACCCTGTACGCCGAGATCGATCGAACCGGGTTTTATCGCGGGACCGCGCACGCCGACTGCCGGTCGATGATGAACGTCACCTTCCGGCTCGGGACCGAGGAGCTCGAGAAGCAGTTTCTGGCGCAATCGGCGTCGGCCGGGTTGGACGGGTTGAAGGGCCATCGATCCGTCGGTGGGATGCGCGCGTCAATCTACAACGCCTTTCCCGAAGACGGCGTGGCCGCGCTCGTGCAGTTCATGCGTGAATTCGAGCGCACACACGGGTAACGGCGGGCAGAGCGGTTTTCGTGTTACCATTGTATTTTTCACCCGACTCCTGGTCAGGGCCTCACGGTTCCAATCTCAGAGGGTAGTTTAGTGCTGGCTTCGCTCGTCATCTGTCTGGTTACGGCTGCCGTCCTCATTCAGATCGCCGTGTTCTGCACGACGATCTATCTCCATCGAACGGCCACGCATAAAGCGCTGGTCATCAGCCCGGCGCTCGAATGGCTGTTCAAGTTGATGCTGTGGCTGACAACCGGGATCGAGACCAAGGAATGGGTGGCGGTCCACCGCAAGCACCACGCATTTACCGACGAGGAAGGCGATCCGCACAGCCCGGCCCTCAAGGGCTTCTGGCGGGTGCAGCTCGGGAACGTGTTTTATTACATGAAAGAGGTCCGGACCACCGACGTCGTCGAACGCTATGCCCGCGACCTCAAGGAGGGCTGGTGGGACAGACACGTGTTCCGCCACGGGATGCTCGGTCTGGGCCTCGGCACGGCGGCGCTCTGCGGGTTCCTCGGGCTCTGGTGGGGCCTCCTCGCGGCCGGCATCCACGCGGTGATGTACGTGTTTGTGCTCTCCTCCTCGATCAACGGGCTGTGCCACCACGTTGGTTACAAGAACTTCGACAACACCGCGACCAATCTTCGCTTTCTCGCGCTGCTGACGGGCGGCGAAGGGCTGCACAACAACCATCACGGCTATCCCCGCAGTCCTAAGTTCAGTTTTCGTGCGAGCGAACTGGATCCGGCGTGGCCGGTGATCCGGCTGATGATCGCGCTCGGGCTCGCCAAGCCGTACAAGACGATCAAAGAAATCGCGGCTTAACTCTGTTCGGGGTGGAACGCCCGGCGGCGGCGCCGCCGACGCCGGCGCCGCCGGCGAAACGGCGGCTCTCCCTCGGCCGCATCCCCGGCCGCGTGCGGCTGACCACTGCTCTCCTGCAACGATTTCCAGCGGGCGACCAGATCGGGGTCGTCGCCGTGAATCTCCAGCCAGGTCAACGCGTCCCTGAAGGTGTGCCGGTGCGCGACCGCGCGCTGGGTGCGCGGGCTGGCGGCGGCATCGCGCAGGCGGCGCTGCAGCAGGAGAATCTGGCGGAGCCGCTCGATGTCGCGCCGGGCGAGCGGCAGCGCGCCGAGTTTCGGGATGGCGTCGTGGCGTTGCGCGATGAAACCCGACGGCACGAGCAGCGTGCCGAGCAGGATCGGGTTGCTCAGCGTGTCGGGCGTCGCCGCGTAGCGCCGCCGGTACGCATCGAGCGAGACGAGCGATCGCCAGAGCGCGTCGCCGGCCGCGCGGTGCAGCTCGGGCGCCGTCTGATCCAGCAGGCCCACGTCCACCAGCACCCGAAATGCCCGCTCCGACGACCCGGCGCGCAGAATCTTGTAGTACTCCTCGAGCAGGCGCGCCGGCGAGCTCTTCGCGATTTCCTGCCGGTGCGTGCGGATGGCGTGGAAGAGCGTCGGTTCGATTGTGAAGTCGAGCCGTGCGGCGAGCGCGATCGCCCGCAGCATGCGGACCGGGTCCTCCCGCAACCGCACGTCCGGATCGCCGATGGACCGGACGACCCGATCCCGCAGGTCGTCGAGCCCGCCAACGTAGTCGATGATCGAGAAGGTCGCGATGTCGTAGAAGAGCGCGTTGATCGTGAAATCGCGCCGGAACGCGTCCTCCTCCGGCGTGCCGAAGGTGTTGTCATGGTGGATCAGATGCTCGCCTTCGGGCGTCGTCGGGTCGGGCGCCGGTACGCCGTCCTGGACCACCTCTTCGCCGGGCGCGACCTGCCGGCGAAACGTGGCGACCTCGATGACCTTCGCCCCGAACTTCACGTGCGCCAGGCGGAACCGCCGCCCGATGATCCAGCAGTTGCGGAACAGTTTTTTCACCTGGTACGGATGGGCCGATGTGCCGATGTCGAAGTCCTTCGGACGTCGGCCGAGCAACAGGTCGCGCACGCTGCCGCCGACCAGATAGGCAACGTGGTCGGCCTGGCGGAGCCGATAGAGGACTTTGAGCGCGTCGGGATCGATGTCGCGCCGCGAGAGCGGGTGCTGATCACGCGGAATCACCCGCGGTTCGACCATTGTCCGGCATTGTACGCTAGCATCGCGCTATGGGGCGTTTTGCCCGCCTCGTCGTCTTCGTGCTGTACGCCAGCGCCGCGCCGGTGTTGTGCGCCGCCGCGGATGATCCGCTGACGAGGGCGCGCCAGCTCTACAACCAGAATCAATTCGACGCTGCCATCGCCGCGGCGGACCAGGCGCGTGCGGCGCCCGGCCGCGCGGACGCCGCCGATCTGATTGCCGCGCGCGCGTACCTGGAGCGGTTTCGGTCGACCGCCGCCGCCGACGATCTGGCCAGTGCGCGTCTGCGTCTGGGGCGGATCGATCCGGTGCGCTTCGACGCGCGCGAGCGCGTCGAGTACGTCGTCGGGCTCGGCGAGGCGCTCTACTTCGACGGCGCCTACGGCGCGGCCGCCGATGTGTTCGACTCGGTGCTGAGAGGACCCGTGGCGATGGCCACGACCAGCCGGGAACGCGTGCTCGACTGGTGGGCGGAAGCGCTCGACCGCGATACCCGGCCGCGTCCCGACTTCGATCGGCAGGATGTCTATCGCCGCATCCGGGCGCGCATGGACGAGGAGCTGGCGCTGCGGCCGGCCAACGGCGTGGCCGCGTACTGGCGTTCAGCCGCCGCGCGCGCCCAGGGGGATTTGCAGTCGGCGTGGGATGCCGCCCAGGCGGCGTGGGTCCGCGCGCCGCTGGCGCCCGACGGCGGCGCCAAGCTGCGCTCCGACCTGGATCGCCTCGTCACCCAGGCGATCGTCCCCGATCGCGCGAAGCTGCTCGGCCAGCCGTCGCAGCGCCTGCTGAGCGAGTGGGAACTGTTCAAGCAACGCTGGGCGCAGCACTGAGCCCCGGGCCTCCGAGCCCGTCGCGCTTACTCTTTCGCCTCTTTCCAGTTTTCGCCGACGCCGACATCGACCGTCAGCGGCACCCGCAGCGTCGCGGCGGACTGCATGTTGGTCTTGACGATCTCGGAGATCTCCTCGGCGGCCGCCTTCGGCACCTCGAACACGAGCTCGTCGTGAACCGTGAGGATCATCCGCGCGGCGGGATGCGCGAGGAGCGCCGCGTGCACGTCGATCATGGCGCGCTTGAGGATGTCCGCCGCGCTTCCCTGAATCGGCAGGTTCACCGCCATGCGTTCCGCTGCCGACCGGACCTGGAAGTTGCGGCTGGTCAGCTCCGGGACGAGCCGTCGCCGTCCGAACATCGTGCGGACGACGCCCGACGCGCGTCCCTCCTCGAGCGTCCGGTCGATGAAGGCGCGCACGTTCGGAAAGCCGGCGAAGTACGCGTCGATGAATGCCTGCGCCGCTTCGGTCGTGACGCCGATGTCTTTCGAGAGCGAGAACGCGCTCTTCCCGTACAACAGCGCGTAATTGACCATCTTCGCGATGCCGCGCAGCTGATGCGGATCCTTGCCGCTCTTCTTCCCGAAGATCTTGAGCGCCGTCCGCTCGTGAAAGTCCGCGCCTTCCTGAAACGCCTGCACGAGCACCGGGTCCTCGGACAGATGCGCGAGCACGCGGAACTCGATTTGTGAGTAGTCGGCCGAAATCAACACGTTGCCCGGTTCCGCGATGAAGGCCCGGCGGATTTCCCGCCCCAGTTCGGTCTTGATCGGAATGTTCTGCAGGTTCGGATCGCTGCTGCTCAGCCGCCCGGTGGCGGCGACCGCCTGATTGAAGCAGGTGTGGACGCGTCCGGTTTCCGGATTCACCAGCTGCGGGAGCGCGTCGATATACGTTCCTTTGAGCTTCGTCAGGCCGCGCCACTCGAGAATCAGCCGGGGCAGGTCGTGGGCGAGCGCGAGCTCCTCGAGGACCTCGACGGCGGTGGAGGGCGCGCGCGACGTGCCCGTCCGTTTCAGCACCGGGAGCTGCAGCTTGTCGAACAGCACCTCGGCCAGCTGTTTGGGCGATCCGATGTTGAACTCGCCGCCGGCCACATCGTAGATTTCCTTCGTCCGCCGCGCCAGTTCGGCCTCGAGGCGCTGTGACTGCGAGGCCAGCGCGGGCCCGTCGATGCGCACCCCGGCGCGCTCCACTGCGACGAGCACGGGCACGAGCGGCAGCTCGAGGTCGTTGTACACGTCGACCAGCTGTTCCTTGGCGAGCAGGCCGCGGAAGATCGGCACCAGCTGGCCGATGAGATCGGCGCGCTCGGCGGCATAGGTCAGCGCCGCTTCGACCGGCACGTCGGCGAGCGAGACCGACTTGGCGCCGCGGCCGCACACCTCCTCTTCCTTCAACGCTTTGTAGTTGGTCTGTTCGAGCGCGAGGTCCTCGAGCCGGTGCTCCGATCGCGTGGCATCGATGAGATAGCTCGTCAACATCGTGTCGATATCGAAGCCGCGGAGCGTCACGCCGTGGCGCGCCAGCAGAATGGCGTCGAACTTCAGGTCGTGTCCCGACTTCCGAATCGCGGGGTCCTCGAGCACCGGGCCGAGCGCCCCGAGCGCCGCCTCGATTGGAATCGACGGAATCGCCCCGAGCCCCCGGTGCCCGGTCGGCACGTAGTCGGCGTCACGCGGCGCGGTGGCCACGGCCAACCCCACAATCGCCCCCCGCATCGCCAGGGGCTCATCCGACAGGACCCGCAGGGCGAAGCGGCCCGCCGCCTTCAGGCGGTCGGCCAGCTGCCGCAGCTCGTCCTCGGTATTGACCACCCGGTAGGTTTTCGCAATGGTGTCGGCGGTGGGCGCGTACTCGGCCACGAAGGCGCGAAAGCCGAGCTCGTTGAAGATCTGAAAACAACGCTCGCGCGTCGCGCCGCGATACCGGACGGCCGCCGGATCGAAGTCGATCGGCACATCGGTATGGATCCGCGCCAGCACCTGACTCTGCCGCGCATCGTCGGCGTGTCCGAGCAACCCCTCGCGATACCGCTTGTGTTTGATGTCGCCGGCATGGGCGAGCAGATTCTCGAGCGTGCCGTAGGTCGCAATCAGTTCGCGCGCACCCTTGTCGCCGATGCCTGGCACGCCTTTGATGTTGTCGATGGTGTCGCCCATCAGCGCGAGCACATCGACGACCTGTTCGGGCGCGACGCCGAATTTCTCCTTCACGCCCGCGGCGTCGTACCACGTCCCCTCCTCCTTCGGGTTGAAGACGCGGATGCCGTTGCGCACGAGCTGAAAGAAGTCCTTGTCGCCGGTCACGATGGCGATGTCGAATCCGGCCCCGGACGCTTTCTCGGCCAGCGTCCCGATCACGTCGTCGGCCTCATACCGCTCGGAGGTGAGGATTGGCACGCCGAGCGCTTCGCAGGCCGCGTGCACCATCGGAATCTGTTCGGCGAGCTCGTCAGGCATCGGCGCGCGGTTGGCTTTGTAGTCCGACACCATCTCATCGCGGAACGTGCGCCCGGGCAGGTCGAACGACGCGGCGATGAACTCCGGCTTGTGTTCCGCGAGCAGCTTCCGCAGCATCGTGACGAAAATGTAGACCGCGTTGGTGGGCCGCCCCTGCGCGTTGCGCAGAAACCCCCCTTCCGCGGTTCGAACCGGCGCATGAAACGCGCGGTACATCTGCGAGCTGCCGTCGATGAGATAGACGATCGGTCTGGCGGCCATCAGAGCGGGGAAATTTTTACTATATCATTCGGTGATGCGGATCCGCGCGGCCGGCGCGCTCGCGATCGCGCTCGTGAGCGTCGCGTGCGGCGGGACGAGCCTCTTCCGGCAGTACGAATATGAAGAGGATGTGTATCTGTCCCTCGATCGCAGCGCGACGATCTACGTCAACAGCTCGATCGCCGCACTGAACGCGCTGCACGGCACGACGTTCGACGCGAGCCCGCTGGCGCGTGTGAATCGGGATGGCGTGCGCGCGCTCTACACCTCCCCCGTCAGCCACGTCGTCTGGGTCCGCGATTCGCGCCGGAGCGGCCGCCGGTTCGTGCACCTGCGCATCGAAACGACCGACATCACCAGGCTCGCGGCCGCGCCGCCGTTTGCCTGGTCCACCTACGAGTTTCGCCAGGATGGGAATGAATACGTCTACCGGCAGGTCGTCGGCGCCCCGACGATGACCGGCGTCCCGTACGCCGGATGGAACGGTCGGGAGATCGTGGCGTTTCGACTCCACCTGCCGAGCAAGATCAATTACCAGAACACCGGTACCGAGACGCGCCGCGGCAACATCCTCATCTGGGAGCAGCTCCTCCGTGATCGGTTGCACGGCGTGCCGCTCACCCTCGACGCGCGGATCCAGACGCAGTCGATTCTGTACCGGACGCTGTGGCTGTTTGCGGCGACGTTCCTCGCCGTCGCGGTGGGATTCGTGGCGGTCATCTGGTGGGTCGTCCGCCGGGGAGCGAGGCATGCCGAAACCGTCTGAACCGTTCGGAGCGAAACCGGCCGTTCTGCGCTGCGCCCGTTGCGGCAAGTTCGTCGACTGGCAAGACGCGCACGTGCAGATCGTCTGCACCTGCCGGCCCCACATCGATTTGCCGCCCGTGCTGGTGCGCGAGGCGACCGACGACGATCGCCGCGCGGCGCGGGAACTCTTCAATCAGGATTTCGGGCGCACCAAGATCGTCGCCTTCGGCACGCTGGTGGACATCGATCAAATGCCGGCGCTCGTCGCGATTCGCCACACCGCACCCTCCGGCGCCCTCGCCTACCGGCTGCTTGGCGACGCGCTGCACATCGTCGCCCTCGCCACCGATCCGATGTGGCAGCGATCCGGCGTCGGCGCGTATCTGCTGGCCGAAGCCGAGCTCCTCGCACGCCGGCTGAAGCTCTCGCGCCTGCTCGTCGCGACGACGAACGACAACCTGCCGGCGTTGTACTTTTACCAGCGCCACGGCTACCGCCTGACCGACCTGGTCCCCAACAGCGTCGCCGATCACACGCACCAGGAGGTCGCCGGGTTCGCCGGGCTTCCCGTGCGCGACGAGATTCGCCTCGAGAAACGGCTCTGACCGAGCGCCGCCGCGGGCACGGGGGACCCGGAGGTCACCGACCGTGCCCGGCGGCACTGGACGCGGGCGCCGGCTAGAACCGGACGCCGAACGACACGCGGAACTCCCGCGGCGAGGTGTAAGCGAGTCGGCTGAGGGCGGTCCCGAAGCTGGGACCGAGCTGGTAATTCGTGCCGAGCGCCGGCGTCGTCGTGAACGGGTTGAAGGCGACCAGCGCCGGGGTATTCGACTTGGTCAGGACACTCGTGTCGATGCGCGTCAGGTCGACGCCGCCGCCGTTTTGGAAGACGGTGCCGCCGCACCCGCAGAGCGCCTCCTGCCCGAAGGCATTCAGGAGTTGGCCCTGGACGAACAGATCGAGCCGTCGGGCCCCCGCCGGCACGTTGAAGTCGTAGCTGGCCGCGAGGTCGGTGCGAAATGCCGCCTGCGTCCGATAGGCATCCCGAGCCGTGAAGTAGTACGTCACCGACGAGCCGCCCTGCGGCGTGATGTAGCCCGGGTTGGTCACATACGGGCGCACGTCGATCGGGCCCAAGGCCCCGTAGGGCACGCCGCTCGCCGCGCTCTCCAGGACGCTGACGGTCATGCCGGTCACGCGTGGGACGCCGTAGATCAACGACGCACTCGCGCGGTGGCGCTGGTCGACGAGCAGGTCGCCGACCGGATAGTTCCATGACGCCTGGCGATACTCGGGGTAATTCAGATTGAGTGACGTGATCGGACCGCTGCCCGTGTTCTCGCCGTCGATGTTGCCCCAGGTGCGGGACAGCGTGTAGCTCGCGCCGATATCGGTCCGGCTGGCCAGATGATAGGTGAACTTCGTGGTGCCGCCCTGATAGTGGCGGAAGACGCCGTTGGTGTTCGTGATCTCACTCAGATCGAAGGTCTGGCCGACGCTGTTGCTCACGTGGCCCGTCGTCGTGTCGGTCTCGGTGGCGTAGAAATCACGATAGTCGCGAAACACGTAGTCGAAGCGGATCGCCCCGCGGCTGCCAATCTGCCGGTTGACGCCCGCGGCGTACTCCAGCGTATTCGGTGACGCCAACCCGTTGGGAATCTTCGTCGCGACGCCGGGAATGCTCGCGCCCACGAGCGCCCGGTTCTGACCGCCGTTGGCGTTGAACCAGGCAAACAGCTGCGCGATGGCGACGTCCGGGGTGACCAGAGCGCCCGCGGGATTCGGGTTGATCGACGGGCCCTGATAGAGCCACTGATACGTCGCCGGGTTGCCCGCCGCCGAGGATGAGTCCGCGATGCTGTTGGCAATCGCGGCGACGTATTTGGCGAAGCTGCCGGTGATGGACCACACCTGGTTGCCGGTCGGATCCCACACGAAGCCCAAGCGCGGGCTCCAGCCGCTGTCGTTCGCGATGAGATTGTGCGCTTCGTCTTCGCCGTGATTCTTGTCGAAGCGCACGCCAAGGTTCAGCGTCAGATGGCCATTCACGCGCCAGTTGTCGTTGTAGAAGACCGAGTGCGCTCGGAAGTTCGTGCCGAGGCTGGCCTGGGTGATCGGGTTGTACTGGATGGTGGTCGATCCGTCGCCGAGGAACTCCGGGTAAACCGTTCCGCCCTGGATGGTCGACGTCGTGCCCAGAATGCGCCAGTCGCTGCCCGACTGATGATTGTTCGCCAATCGAATGTCGTCGAAGGTGTCGTAGCCGAACACCATGTTGTGCGACCCCTCGCCCTTGGACGCGAGGAAGTAGGAGCCCTTGAGGAACACCTCGTTGTTGTTGCGATCCTCGGGCGTGCACACCCCGCAGAAGGTTGGGGACCAGTAGCGCGAGTTGTTGCGCGCGCGGTCGAGGAGCAGCGTGCCCTGAATGAGGTCGGTCGTCGGGGCGCCCGCGCCGACGAAACTGAAGTGCCGCGCGGAGACGCGCCCTTCAAACAGAAGAGACGGCGTCAAAATCCCGTTGTAGTTGAGTGACCACAGGTCCTGCGGGAGCTTTTCGGTGTACAGGCTGCGCTGATCCATCACGACGCCGAATTCCTGGCCTGACAGCGGATTCAGAATCTTCTGATAGTCGCCGACAAACGTATTGTTCGAATTCAGCGAGAACGTCCCTTTGCCCTCGTATCGCTTCTGATTGTTATCCGCGGTGTAGGGAATGTTCGTGAACGCGGTTGTGTTGGTCTGGGTCTGATCCTGCAGCCGCCCGTCGGTGAAAAACCACAGGTGGTCCTTCGTGACCGGTCCCCCCAGGGTGTACTCATAGGCGGGCACCGTGGTGTTGGTTTTCGGCGTGTTGTTGGTGATCTCGTACGGGGTCAGGGCGCGCCAGTTGTCGTTGTTGAGCGTATCGCGGAAGCTGCCACTGAACTGGTTGCCCCCGGACTTCGTGATCACGTTGACGACGCCGCCCTGAAAGCGGCCGAACTCCGCGGACACCCCGCCGGTCATCACGTTGAATTCCTGAATGGCGTCCTCGACGAAGAGCGTGTTCGGCGTCGAGCGGATGTTGTCGTTCACGACGACGCCGTTGACCATGAAGTTGTTTTCGAACGACATCGCGCCCGCAATCGAGAAGTTGCCGCTCGGACCCGTCGGGGTGACCGAGGGGGCGAAGAACATCGCGGCGTTCAGGTCGCGTGTCGTCGGCAAGGTCGCGAGCAGTTCCGCTTTGAGGTTCGTCGCGACTTGCGCGGTCTGGGTCAGCACGTCAGCCGATCGGCCGACGACGTTGACCGTTTCTTGGAGCGTCGCCGGTCCCATCGTCGCGTCGAGCGGCAGCAGCTGGGTCGGCGCGAGATTCACCGTGCGCTGCTGGTTCTGAAATCCGCTGAGCTCGAACGTGATGGTGTAGGTGCCCGGGGGCAGCGCGGTGAAGATGTAGTCGCCGTTGACCAATGTCACCACGGTCCGAACACCCTGCAGGCTGGGCGACGCCGCGGTCACGGTGACGCCCGGCAGCGCGAGGCCCTGGCTGTCGACGACGCGACCCGAGATGGTACCGTTGATGGTCTGAGCGGCCGCCAGACTGGCGGCCGCAACGACGGTGGCCGTCACGAACAG
>JBPYEE010000365.1:0-8116 GCA_051985095.1 Vicinamibacterales bacterium
CGCCGCCATCGGTTCGCGGTACGCCAATCCGCGAGGGCGATCGCGATGAGGCCAATCAGCGCGATGCTGCCGAGGACGCGAACGCGTGCCCAACGCGGCAGGAGGAACTCAAGGGCAACCATCAGCAAGCCCAGCGCGAACATGTGCCGGCCGGCAAGTGCGTTGGCGCCATACCACAGCGATCTATTGGAGCGCGTGGCAGGAACTCGCACGCCGTAGAGGCGGTTCGCCGGAATCCACCGCAGCATCAGTGGAATGGCCAACGCGACCAGAACAGGTCCGACCGCTTCCATGGGCAGATGACCCGACGGGGATCAGCATGGCCCTCGCTGAAACACTTTGCCTGCGACGTCGACGATCTTCGATCTGACATGCCGCTTGGGTCCGCGGATCGCCGGCGACATCCCGTCCGCGTCGGGCTGAACGATCGACGCTGTTCCGACTTCGTCGACGATAGCTGCGGCCATCGCTGCGTCTCCGCCGCCGATCGACATGCGGACATCGCGATCAGGCCCGAGCTGTGTCCACCGGGGACTCTCCCACCCGCGAGATAGCAAAGACGCGGCCCGATCGCTGCGGAGCCGCTGCCGGTCCGCCGCCGCACCGGCGTTACTACCGGCCTGGCGTTTCGCGGTCTCGACAGCGCGCAGGACCCCCTCCAGGGTGTCCCGCCAGGAACCGGGCGGTTCGGTTTCGAGCAGTTTGCGTAGGGCCCGCTCATGCGCGGTCAACAACGCAGACGTGGCCGACGTGCTCACGTCCGGCGAGACGCCGGTGCCTTCCCAGTTACCGTGTTTGATCGCGCTGGTGATCTGACCGTTCGGCACCGTTACGTCGAATCGCTCATTGACCGGATAGGGACGACCCGGATTGGCCGCACCCGCCGTTGTTTCTCCGACGACCTCAGCCCGATGCTGCTCCTGCAGCAGAAAGGCGAGACCTTCCCCGCCCGAGAACGTCCTCGCCGAGGTCAGCACGTACAGGGGACGCGTGGCGTTGCGATCCGCGGCGGGTACCGACTCCGTCGCGTAGTGATCCGTAGGATCGTCGCGGCGATGGGAGATGTCAAAGAGAGGCACATGGTCGGCATCGACGAAATAGCTGATGAGCAGGGCGATTGTGCCAGGTGACCCTCCCTGGTTGCGGCGCATGTCGAGAATCACCGCATCAGCGTGGCTGAGAAGGTGCATCGCGCCGGCAATCGCGTCCCGGGCTTCTTCAGGCCGAAAGAAGTTGCTGATGTCCAAATACCCGACGTTGCCGGGCAGGATCTCGACCTGCCGGACACCGGCGTTGGAGCGGCTGACCGCACGCGCCCGCGCCGCGTTGTCCGCTTGCTCGGCGGTCTGGCCCGACGGGCGTGGGTGCGCCACGGTCACGGCCAGGTGCTTGTCATGGGTGGCAGCGTAGAGGTCGCGAGTGAGCGCCTGTGCGAGCGCGTCGGGTGTGGCAGCCTTCCGGTACTGGCCTTCGGTCAGTCTGATCCGAAGCGCCGCCGCCGCGCGGTCTGCGACATCGGCAATGGCGTATTCCCGCTGGACGATTGATGCGACCCCTTCAACGGTCGCGCGGATCATCTGGTCGTCAAGCGGCTCGCCGGAACCCTGCTCGACGGAGCGAATGGGGACTCCGTTGGAGTTGAGGACGTCGCGCTGCGCGGAAACCACCAGCGGGCACGTCATCGCGAAGAGAACGACAAGAACTCGCATCGCGACCTCACCGGTCGGCGGCGGCCGGCGCGCGGCTTCGAGTATAGCGCCCCTCACTCGTCCGCCTCGCGGCCGCCCCCCGCGAGGTTCATCGCCCGAGGCGAATGGCGTAAACGGTCGACCCGGGCACACCGGCACCGAGGCTGTACGGCGCGCCCATGGCAGCCGGCGCAACAAACCCCACGGCGAAGCCGTTGTCGTGCGGATGGACAGCCAGCGTTGCGGCGCGGACGGTGGCGTCGCCCTGCGACCAGGCCCGCAGCGCCGGCTCAGCGGAAATGTCGCGGAACGCGATCCGGTAGCCGCGTCTCGCACCGAGCGGTGTTACTTCGCCGGTGATGTCAATCCAGTCGGTGGGCGGGCTTGGAATGGGACCGCGCCACAACCACACACGCATCTCACGCGCTGTCTGCTGAGGAAGGTTGGCAATCACGCCAAAAACGCGCGAGGCCTTTGGCAGGTCGACCGACGAGACTTGTTCCGCGCCGTTGCGCTCGACTGCGATGACGAGCGCGTCATCGGTTCGTTGAACACGGCCGAACGGCTGCATCGGGACGTGGGCATTCGCCAGTTCGGCGAGGACGTCGGTGTTCGTCGGCGCGATTGCGCGAGGAGGCGTCTGACAGCCGGACGCCCAGAGACACGCGGGCAGGAGGAACGCGAGGCGATTGCGTCGGCTGCGCGTCATAGCGACTGCTGGATCGGTTGACCCGACGGACAGCTGCCGGCTCGTGGTGTTTCAGCTACGCCGCAGTCGCCGGCGCCGAACGCCTGTCGCTCCGGCAAACAGGAACAACTGGTAGACCACAAAGATAACGGCAGAACCCGGTACAGTCGCGTACCAGCCCGCTGGTCGAGCGCCTGCCGGCGCTTCCGGCAGCGCGACCGTGAGAAGGCCGTTGAGGATCAGGACGGCAAAACACGCGATCACCTCGCGGCCAATCGCTCGCCGTGCCAGCAGTATCCCGACGAGGAACGATTCGGCCCAGCTCACCACCAGACTGGTGCCCACGACGTCATTCACTGACAACGAGGGCACGGCGCGCTGAAAGACCCAGACGAAGAGCTCGGCCACAACGACGCCGTGGAGCGCACTCAGGACGAGGCTGAGGATGACCCCGTACACGGCGAACCCGAACATCGCCAGAGGTTCTGCCGAGAGGTCGTGCGCGATGAGTGACAGGACCGTCCACGCGATGCTCACCCGGAAGGCGACCGGACTCGCGCCTTCCTCGACCAGATCACCGATCGTCGCCGCCGCCCGTTCCTGACTGGTCACAAGCGACAGGATCCCCTCGGCCAAGGCTGGAGCCTTACGCATAAACCACCCCCGGGAGCCGGAGTCCGCCTAAGAGCCGCTGGTAGGAGCGCTGCGCACGCGCAATCGCGGCCACACCCGCGTCGGTGACCGAAAAATAACGTTTGGCCCGGCCGCCTCGCCGAGGCGTCGGGTCCCCGAAGCGGGAGATGAGCAGGCCTTTGGCTTCGAGCCGATCGAGTGTCGTATACAACGCGCCTGCGGTTGGCTGCCGATCGGTGCGCGCCGCAATCTCTGCCCGGATGGTCACGCCGTAGGCGTTGTCCTTCAGCCGCATGATGGCGAGGATCACGACTTGCTCGAACTCTCCGAGCGGCGCCGCGGCAGGCACGCGTTCCATATGGCCTACAACGTAGTTCAAATTGCGTCAACCGTCAAGCGGCGCGCGGTTGTCGTCGGCGGAAAGGTGGTCGGCCGCGCACCCGTTCGGCGCCGCGGCGGGCCGTCGACTGCGCCTCGACCCACCGCCGAGTCGCGGACGCCGCGCGTGATCGCCGGCCACCCGGTCGGTCGCGGCCTATCGTCTGGAAATCAGCGGGGTCGGTGGTTCAACCAGTCTCGACGGGTCTGCACCGCGCTTCGGTCTGAATTTTTGGGCGCGCCCCAAATAACTGTCGGCAGTGTAGAGATTGCCTTCCGTGTCGACCGAGAACGAGTGGAATTCCCAATGCGCACCGGGAAAGGTTCCATTCACGCCCCACGAGTACTGGAGTTTTCCTGCCGAGTCATATTTGAGCAGTTTGCCCGTCGTGCCGTCGCTCACCCAGACGTGCTGGTCCCGGGTGACGAACAGATGATCAGGAAATCGCAAATCCGGCCAGGTGTCCAGATGCTGGCCGTTCTGGTCGAAGACTTGAATTCGATGGTTTCCCCGGTCAGCGACATACACACGACCGCTGCGATCGGTTTCTACCGCATGAGGCCCGCTGAATTGGCCAGCGGCATTGCCCTTCGTGCCCCAGGCCAGCAGAAACTTTCCCGTTTTGTCGAGCTTGACGATTCGCGAGTTCAACAGACCATCGGCCACGAATATCGTTCCATCTGGTAACCAGGCGAGATCCTGCGGACGACCGAAGTGCGTGTGATCCTCGGCGGCCACTCCTTTTTCACCCAAGGTCAGCACCAGTTGCTTCCCATCGTTCGTGAATTCATAGATCTGGTGGGCCAGCTCGTTGACGACCCAGACGTGGCGCTCGGGATCATAGGGATTGATTTTGACTTTGTGAGGACCACTGAATCCGCCCGATTCGTCCGCAAAGAGATGGTCCCACTGGGTCCAGGTTTCGATCACGGTGCCGTCACCATTCACGACAAAAAGGCAGTTGTGCATCTCGGGCTGAGCGACGGTCGCGCGCTGGCCGAGCGACCCCCAGGCGCCGTTGCAACTGTTCGGCAGTTTATCGGGCAGCTTGAGGACGCCGCGCATGGCGACGAACACCCGGTTGGGGCTCTCCGCTGCGATTCCGGAAATGGAGCCCCAGACGTAGCCTGATTCCACGAACGGGTGGGGCCAATTCGCCACCAGATCGTAGGGCCCCGTCTCTTCCTCGCCGCCTTTCTGGGCGTGTACAGCGACGAACCCGGCGAAGAGCCCGGCGACGACCAGGAGAAGCGGTGCGTGCCGTGTCACCGTTCGTCGCGCGTCGCGCCCGAGAGCGCCGCTCATCGTCACTCGACTCCGCAACAACTTCTTCGGCACAGGCAGGACCCTCCTCGGCGGACTCTCGTCGTCGCTCGCATCGTCAGCATTCCACATCGGCGCGTTCTTGCCAACACGCGTGGTCAATCCCGTCACGGCGCCAGCCTACCAATGCGTCGCCCATCCCCGAATCTGCAACTCGCGCAGTTTGTCGGCGGCCCAGTCCTCGGCAAGCAGGCGCGTCGGCCACCGCTGACCGAAGAGGAGCACCCGGTTGAACAAGACCTGCAGCTCCACGTCGCCGGCGGCCGGATCGGCCCGAAGGATGGCTTCCACGCTGCGCGAATCTTTCCGCACGCGCCAGAGCCGTTCGCCCGATGGCATCGTTGCCGTCATCCCAACGCTCAGGTCAAGAGAGCACGCTACGGCGTCGTCGCGGGCTCCTCTGGCCGCTGGAAGGTGCTCAGCGGCTGTTTGTTCACCTCATCGATGATCTTCGCGTACGCGCGCGTCGTCGCCTGGAGACCCGTCCAGGGGACCGTGTCAGGGGTTTCACGATCCGTGTGGAAATAGTGGAAGAATTCGCTCGTCGCGACCCCGGGCGTGAAGCGATACAAGCGTCCGAGATCGCCGGCCGGCGGGCGTGGATCCGGTTCCGTCAGCAGCGGCACGCCGAATTCCTTGAACGCTTTCACGGCGATCGTGGTGAGTTCCGGCCGGGCCGATCCGCCGGCGTACCATTGCTGCGCCGTGTACATGTTCGACCAATGCAGAACATCACCGGTGATGTAGCGCGGGCGCACGTAGGTCTGAATCGTCGCCGGGTGTTCGCAGTTGATGGCCAACGCGGTTTTCGCGAACAGCCTGGCCTTGTTCGCCGGATCATTGAGCCACACGCCACCGACCGCGGACCCCGGCCCGGTGTTGTGATGTCCATCGAGACCAATGAACACCATGGTTCTCCGGCGCTCGGCGCGCGGAATCCTGGAGTAGTACTCGGCAAGGCCGACCATCGCCGCGACACCACCCGCGTTGTCGCCCGCTGCCTCGAACCAGCCGTCGCGATGCGCCACGACGTAGATCGTTTCGTCGGTCGCTCCTGGCAACGTTCCCCAGACCAGGGCGGTCTTGAGGTTCGGCACCATGCGGACGTCCAGCGTCGCCCGGAGGCGGGCAGACTGGCCCGGCGGCAACGACGCGATCAGATCGCGGACGGCCAGGCCGTCATCGCTCCCGACGGTAAAGGCCGGCGCCTTGGTGTTCGAGGGATACGCCTGATACCGCATGTTGCCGGGGAGCAGATCGACCTCGAAGATGGCCACGGCGCCCCGTTCATCAGCGCGTTTCACCGCGTCCTCGTTGTGGAGGCCGAGCATGGTGTAGGTAAAGACCGCTTTCCCCTTCACGTCCTTGCCGGCGAGGTCGGCGGCGCTTCCCAGTCCGGCGTACACGGCTTCGACGTCGACGCCACCCGGCGGGAGCGCAGCCGCGCGATAGTCCGGTTGCGCAGAATCGAGTGTGATGGTCTTCCCGGCGCCCGTCACCTTCACGTCCCAGGTCTGCGGGAACCATTGCGGGGCGAGATCCAGCGGTTGAATGTGCACGTCACTCATCCCGAACGACTTGAACTTGCCGGCGAGCCACTCGGCGCTCTCCGCATCGGCGGAGCTCCCGATGATCCGGCCCCAGAATTTCGGGTGACCTTGATCGCGATATCGTCGAGAAATCGCCGCCTGCTCCACGACATACTGGTGCAGATGTCTGCCTTCGATCTTGCCGTAGGCCTGCTCGCCGGGAGGCAGCGGCCATTCGAGCAGCGCGTCTTCGAGTCTGCCGGAGGGTGCCGCGAGCGGTGTCGTGTGCGGCGCGGCGGCGCTCGATGACGCCGTCTGCGCGCGGATAGCGCGGTAGGTGATGCCAGTCACGGCCGCAAGGGCGGTCAGCGCGAGGACACCAATCATCGTCTTCCGCATACGGATCTCCTCCGACGGGGCGATGGCTCCTTGCACGCCCGCACGCGCGATGACCGTGAACCGCCGCAGCCGTGGGCGCGCGGTCGCCGCTCGGGATCGGTTGTGCTCAGGTTTCATCGTGTTCCGGAAGTCACCACCCGATGAGGCGGATCATACCGATTGCACGCTGTCGTCGCTATGAGGATGTGGGACGGCGTGCGCGGGCAACTCTCGCGAGCGGCTGGTTGTGACGTGTGCCCTGCCGGTATCCGTCCGATAAACCCCGTGGCGAAGGTCTGGGCAAGGAGAATCGGTGACCGGCGGGGGAATAATCTCGCAACCTATGCCTACGACTTGACGGTTGACTCAGGCGAACTTCACACCATGAGATTCTCCAGCGTTCAAGTATGCTAATTCAGGAGCTCATCCAAGATTGACGTATCTCTTCGGGCACTCACAAGCTGAAACCGACCGCCTGCTTCGGCAGGCAAAGATGTTTGGGCCGTATACGAGGCGCCTTTTCGAAGAAGCAGGCGTCTCGTCTGGAATGAAGGTCCTCGATGTGGGAAGCGGTGCGGGCGACGTCGCGTTCATCGTCGCAGACATCGTTGGACGGAGCGGCACAGTGGTCGGCTTTGATAGCAACGCAGAGATTCTCGCGATCGCACGACAGCGCGCTGAGGCGGCCGGCATGACGAACGTGACGTTCAGAGTTGGTGACCTAGCCTCGGTGCCTCTGGACCGGGACTTCGATGCGGTGGTTGGTCGCTGTGTGCTGTTCTTTGTGCAGGATCGCCTGACCGTCTTGCGTCGGCTGGTCGAGAGTGTTCGCCTTGGGGGCGTGATCGCCTTTCAGGAGCCGGGCAACGCGACACTGCCGGCCTCGGCATTGCCGTCCTCTCCACTCCTCGATCAGATATGGCAGTGGATCATGGAGCTGTACGGCAAGACCGGCATGGATTTGTACGCTGGCCTCCGCCTGTTCAGCCTCTTCAAGCAAGCCAACTTGCCGGACCCGCACATGCACTTGGACGCTGCGGTGGGCGGAGGACCCGATTGGCCTGGCTACGATTACATCGCGGGGCTCGTCCGCACCATCTTGCCGCGCCTTGTTCAACACGGCATTGCGACTGCCGCGGAGGTTGATATCGATCATCTGGCCGACCGACTCCGCAACGAAGTCGTCAGCAGCAGTGGTGTGCTCACGACGTGGAGCTTCATTGGCGCTTGGGCCAGAAAGGAGTAGCACTTCATCTCGATGCCGCTGACGATTGGTAGCGATTACCACAGGACGCCGACGGCCTTACTGGCGGAAGGTTGCGAGCGAGCCTTTGGGCGTGAGTTGCCCGATCAGGCGTTGCGGATGCGTGGCCACTCGCACGAGCACATCCTTGAGATAATCGAACGGCGGGACGTTGATCAATTTGCAGCTCTGGACGAGCGAATAGAGCAAGCCCGCCCGACGCGCGCCCTCGAAGCTTCCCGCAAATAACCAGTT
>JBPYEE010000366.1:0-2715 GCA_051985095.1 Vicinamibacterales bacterium
GTTTCAACCCGTAGAGCCGCGCCAGGTGTGGAGTCGCCGTAGTGCTCCGATAACTGGATTACACACTGGTCCTTGGATACCTGGATATAGAGTGGTGCACCGTCCTCAAACAGGTGCTCCCAATCGACAGCGAAGCCGAGAAAGCCGACATAGAACTCCTTCGCCTTCGCTTCCTCGAACATCCGCAGGATTGGCACGGTCTTTCCCAAACTCATCTGAGAGCTCCTTCCAACCCGAAATCGGTTGCGACAGATTACCACCCGCCCGTTCGATCGAACGCGCTTCGCGTCACGCTGCTGCCGCCAACAGATCCCGCGCGCGTGAGGATTGTCGCGGCGGGTCGGACGTGGTTGGCCATCAGCGATGCTGACGGACGATTCGGCTTGGCGGCGCCGGAGGGCGGCGGCTTCACGATCTCTGCACTGAAATCCGGATACGTGACGGGTCAGCAGACAGTTGCTGCGGCGAAAGAGCCGATCGAGCTGAGGCTGGCGCGCGGTGCGGTCGTGTCGGGCCGCGCGATCGATCGAGTCGGCGAATCGGTCGTGAACGGCACGGTGATCGTGCAAACCGCCGACGGCCGCCGCAGCATCGCTCGCTCCGAGACTGACGATAGCGGACGCTTCCGCATTCCGGGCATCCCGGCTGGGCGCATCGTGGTCATGCTCTTGACAGCGAGCGTCATGCCCGTCGCGCAAGTGCTGCCGAACGGCATAACTGTCAGCATGCAGCAACAGGCGCGGACCTACTTTCCGGGCACTCTCGAACCGGCAAACGCCGAGGTCATCCCGCTCGAAGCGGGCGAGGAGCACGACGGCATAGATTTCGTCGTCGATACCGATCAAGTCGGCGCGGGCAGCATCGTCTTCGGCGGCGCGTTGACGCAGAACAGCGGAACGACGTCAGGCCCGTTCGGCACGATCCGAGGGCGCGTGACCGCCGCGTCGGGCGGTGCACTTGCCCGCGGGCGGATCGTCTTGATGGGTCCCAGAGACCCGGTCGCGCGACGAGTCGCTCGAACCGACGCACAAGGGCGGTTCGAGATCGCCGATGTGCCGGTCGGCCCATTCCGCGTTGCGGCGTCGAAGCGGGGCTTCGAACCGGCGCGTCCGTCCGAGGCGGTGCTGCCGACGTTTCCGACGCAGGGCGCAGCCCACGCGGTCGACGTGCATGAGGGCGAGGCTGCGAGCGTCGAGCTCGAACTACGCCCAATGGCCACGGTCTCGGGCACCGTGATCGATGAGCTCGGCGATCCGGTGCAGGGCGCGAGCGTGCAGCTGTTGCACGTGAGCTTCGATCGTGGGCGCCGGCGCCTGACGTCCGCCGGCGTCTCGCGCCTGACCGACGATCGCGGGCGCTATCGGATTTACGAAGTGGTGTCGGGACGCTACGCCACCATGGCAACAGTCGGCACAGTCGCGTCGTCGGACCTTCCAGGTTACGCACCGTCGTACTTCCCGGGCACGGTGGATCCGCGCGCCGCGCGGTTCATCGACGTCGCGCCTTCGCAGGATGTCACCGGCATCGACGTGTCACTGACGCCGGCGCGCACGGCGCACGTAACCGGCAAGGTGTTGAACGCCGCCGGGGAGCCGACGACGGCGGGGACGCTCCAGCTTCGCGCCGCCGGCGGTGCCGACTCGTTCAGCGGCCTGTCCATGCCAGCGCGTATCAGCAACGACGGCGTCTTCGAGTTCACGAACGTCGCGCCAGGTGCGTACATCATTTACGCCGATCGCGGACGCCAGAACGGATCGATTGAAGGCGAGTTCGCCGCGGTGCCGATAGCCGTCGCAGGCGAGGACGTGACGGGCCTCACGGTGCAAACCTCTGCTGGATCCACAATCGCGGGGCGCGTCACGTTTGACACACCCGGCCGCGACAATCGTCCCAAAACCACCGATATCGAGCTGACGGCGGTGCCTATCGATTTCGATCTCGCCCCCGCCCAGCCGGCGCACGCCGACATTCAGCCGGACTGGACGTTCTGGATGCGGGGCGTCAGCGGCACGCGACGATTGCTACCGACGCGGCTGCCGTCGGGGTGGGCACTGCGCGCGCTGCGCGTGAACGGCATCGACGCGACCGACCGTCCACTCGTCTTCGATCGCTCGGGTCAGGCCACGGCGGACATCGAACTCGAGTTGACCGATCGCGTCTCGGAGATTGGCGGGACGGTCCTCGACAGCGACGGTCGCGGCGTCCCGAACGCGATCGTCCTCGCCATGCCAATCGATCGCGGGCTGCGCTACCCGATGTCGCGTTACTTGCGCCGCGCGACGTCAGCCGACGACGGCACGTTCCACCTCGCCGCGGTCCCGGCGGGTGTGTACTACGTGGCCACGGTCGCGTCGATCCCGATCGACGGTCCCGACGCGTGGCAGGACCAAGCGTTCCTGGAGTCACTGGCGCCGCTCGCGACGACGGTCACGATCGGCGACGGTCAAAGGCAGACCGTCAATCTTCGGGTACGCTGAAGAGTCGCGGCGAAGAATGGCAAGCTGATGAAGCGCGCGACCTCCTGGTTCGTAGGGTGGGCGAACGACACAACTGGGAGCAGCAGACCGCTCCCGTTTTCTCGGCCAATGCTCGAGTTTCGGGGCAACGCCAGACCACTACACGCCGCTACCGATTGTCAGTGAATTGTCAGTCATCGTTGATCGGCGGCCTTTCTCTATCGCCTCGAAACATCTCGGAGAATCACGAGCAACCGAT
>JBPYEE010000367.1:0-7237 GCA_051985095.1 Vicinamibacterales bacterium
CCAACAAGTATGGCGTTTTGGCCGACTACAGCCGGTTCAAGCTCGGCGAGCTCGCGAATCGATGGACCTTCTACATCGGTTCCGACGGAAGGATCTTGGATATTGATAAGAAGGTCAATCCTGCCAATTCGGGCGAGACGATCAGCGCACGGCTCCAAACCCTGAACATCCCGCGCGCGAAGAGGTAAGTTCCCGAGACCCGAGCACGGCGACGGCGCCCTGCCGCTGCGGCGGTCCTGCATGACGAACCCGGCGGCGGGCGCCGCAAATTGCGTCGCCGGCGCCGACTACGAAACGGCAATCGTACCGGTCCCATTCGATGACTTCCAGGCGCGACGGATGGTACCGAGCTCTGAGACGGCACGGAAGTCGCGCTCGGCCAAGTGAAGGGTGCACTTGTTCGAATCGGCGCGCGTCGGTATCAAGTCGGTCAACCGGACGTGGTATGGAACCGATCAGACGATAGCAGCACGTTGTCGGGCGGCCAGATCGCGACCGCGCAGGTGAATCGCCGCCGCGAACAATCGGCCAACATCTCTAACGACGATCCGTCTGTATCATCTGAACGGCCTCAGCCGCGCGTCAGTTCTGTTGCGCCGGACGTTCAGGTGGCCACAGTTCGATCGCTGGTCGGGCGTGCACTCCGAAGACTGAAATCGCTCCTCACGGAACATGCAGCAGAAAGCGGTTCACATAATCGATGAGGTCTTTGAGGAGACCGGCCCGTGACTACCGCCGCAAGGACTCGGTTCCTGCACGTTGCTAATGGCACGTGCACGACGCGCACGATCGAAGCCGCCGGTATTCCGGGCGACTGTTCCATCTGGGCAGATCCACTGCACGAAGGACCCGTTCCGGCTGTCAGCGACGCTGAACTGGTCGACATCCGAATGCGGTTCCTCGCCGGGCCGAGAGATCTCGCCTGGGTAGCGTGGGCGGGGGGCGATCCGTCTCTCGATCCTTCCAACGACCTTTACGAATGGCGGGCGGCGATCGAGCGTCACCACTCTTACGACGAGCTGATCCTGTGGTTCGAGCACGATCTCTTCGACCAACTGAACCTGATTCAGCTGCTGACGTGGCTTCACGACCGTCTTCCAGCCTCAAAGCCGGTGGCGCTCATCTGCATCGGATCGTTCCCTGGCCGTCCGGACTTCAAAGGCCTCGGTGAACTCACGCCCGACGAACTGGCGTCGCTGCTAGAAACAAGGCAGCGGGTCGATGCCCCACAGTACGAAGTAGCGCGACGGGTGTGGCAGGCGTTTCGTGAGCCGATGCCAGACGCGTTGGACAGAGTCAGGCGAGACGACATTTCCGCTCTCCCATACCTCGCCGCAGCGATCGCACGTTTTCTGCAGGAATATCCGTGGACATTGGATGGCCTCTCGCGGACTGAACGCCGTCTCCTCGAATTGGCGAACGGCGATGGGATCACACTCTGGCAGGCGTTCCCTCGGATGCACGATGGAGAGCAGGTTTACTACGTCACCGACAGCTCCCTCGCGGAGATGGCTGAGGCGCTGTCGCGCACTGCACCACCGCTTCTCGCGCTCGATGTTTCAGGCGGTGCAGAGGGGCACGTTGTGCGCGGCACAGTCGCATTGACAGACACGGGCCGATCAGTGCTGGCAGGTCAATTGGACCGAGTCGCGACATGCGGCATTGATCGCTGGTTCGGCGGCGTTCGTTTGCAGGGTCGCCGAGCCCCCTGGCGATGGAATGATTCCAGCCAACGCATAGTTCGTGTCTGAACGTGCAAATACCCTGGTCATTCGCTGCGGACCACCAATTGCGAAGGTCGTCCAGACGGCCCGCCATATCCCAACAATTTCAACCCTTTCGCCTGCATGAGCCCGTACGCGCGTTTCTGGATTGCGTGAGCGTTCGCTGAGTCCGGCGGCGACTACAACGACGAGCCCGGAATGGATTCAAGAATGAGACTTAAACGCTATCCTCACCGTCTCAGCCTTATCCTTGAGACACGAACGGAGGATCAGATGCAGGGTTGGGTTTGTCGGACATCCGCACTGGCGGCAACGATGCTCTACGTCTCGTGCAGCTCTGCGGCTGCCCAGGACTACACCGGACGCGAGAAATTGCGGGCCCAGTCGAACGAGTTCCGCAAGGAAGTGATCCGGGTCACCGACGGGGTTTACGTGGCGGTGGGCTACTCGGCCAGCAACGTGATCCTGATCCAGGGCGACACCGGTTCCATCATCGTGGACACGGCCACGGACCCAGTGGCCGCGGGTGCGATCAGGACCGCGTTCGGCGATCTTCTCCGCGAACCGGTGGCTGCGATCATCTACACGCACTCCCACCCCGACCACACCGGCGGTGCTCGTGTCTTTGCCGGAACGGGCCATCCCGAGATCATCAGCCATCAGCGGCTCGTGGAGGCCGTGCCGGACATCGGCCGCGCGGGGCGCGATGGCGGCGACCAGTTCGGGATGGCGCTGCCAGAGTCGATGTACATCAACGCGGGCGTTCAAATGGAAGTTGGGCGGGCAACGCCTCCTACACGCGAAGGATACGTGCCTCCTACGCGTACGTTCAGCGGCGACCAGCTGCTGGTGACCGTCGCCGGCGTGCGACTGCAGCTTCTGTCCACACCAGGCGAGACGGCGGACGCAATCTCGGTCTGGCTGCCTCAGAAGCGCGTCTTGATGCCCGGAGACGACTTCTTGCGCGCCTTCCCGAACATCAGCCCGATCCGGGGCGCCCGGCTACGGACTCCCGAGGATTGGATCGCGAGTCTGGAGAAGATGATCGAGCTTGGACCGGAGGCCGTGGTGCCGAGCCACACGCGCCCTGTTCGGGGTAACGCCGCGGCGCGTGCCGCGCTCACGGCGTACCGCGACGGCATCAAGTCCATTCTCGACCAGACGATCGAGGGGATGAAGCGGGGCGAGCGCCCCGACGAGCTGGCGCGGCGCGTCAAGCTTCCACCCGCTCTGGCGGAGAACCCATACCTCCAGGAGTTCTACGGCGGCGTCGAGTGGACCGTGCGCGGCATCTACGCCGATCGCGTAGGCTGGTTCGACGGAAACGCCACGAACTTGTTTCCCCTTCCCGAGACGGATCGCGCAGCAAGGCTGGTCGGTTTACTTGGGGGCCCTGACCAAGTATTGGCACGTGGACGCGAGGCGCTGGCTGCGCGCGAGTTCAAATGGGCGGCCGAACTTGCCGATTATGTGTTGGCGAACGACAGCGCAAACACGAGCGCGAAGAGGATCAAGGCCCAGGCCCTCGTTGAGCTCGGCGAGCGGCAGATCAACGCTATCGCCCGAAACTATTACCTGTCATCGGCCATGTACCTGTTACGCGATCTTCCACCGCAGTGACGCTTCGTACGCATCGACAAATTGCGCAGGCTGCACCCAGTCAAACCGTTGAACCGGCGCCTCCGCCTCTCGTAGAGAAATCCTATATGAGCGAGACGATCGATGTCCGGGGCGGCACGCTTGCGCTGATGATTCAAGTCACTCGACACACTTGGATCCAGCGTGGGTACGGCAACCCCGGCGGATGGAGCAAACGCGCAGTGACCGTCTGGTCGTCCATTCGGTCTCTGTATGTCGCCTTGCTGAAACTCGAGCAGGAGGGGTGCCTCGAATCCGACAGGGGCGTGTGCGACAACAACCGGAAGGCTCGCTCCTATCGGCCGGCGCGCGCAGGACGCGCGAAGCTGGCACGTGAATCCCGTGATTGGGTGCGTACGACCGCGCTGGCTCGAGAGGCTGAAAATGACTGCTTGCCATCAGGTTTCTGAATCTGCCATAAATTTCGACCCGGCCATCGATTGGGGACTCAGAGCAAACAGTCGACCATGTGATCGTGGATTGCAGCTTTTTCGTGTGGAGTCACAATGTCAAGCGCGAGAGAGGCAACGATTCGCGAGCTCAATGAGCACTTCGAGATCATGCGGAGCCTCGTTTCGGCTCCGGACGCTGATCTGTCGGCCGACGAGCGAACCACCTTAAACGCGGTTCTGGACGAATTGGTCGGGACCCTGCGCCGACTGAAGCTCGTTAAGAATTGATATAGGGCTGCGCCAGGCTGGTTCCAAACTAGTCGATCGCATAGACTGGCGTGGGCCAGCCCTTCGGTGACGATCGTGAGAATACTCTTCCTTGCCGGTGCGGTAGCACTGATGCCATCCCAGGCTCTCGCACAGGCGCCTGGTTCGACGCCCACCCGACTCGGTCAGCCGGTTGCTGAAGTTGACGCCAGCCTGGCCACGCCAACCGGGCACGAAGTGAATGCCAGCGTTGCCAGTTACACCTATACCGAGCCCGGTGCTCAAAGCATTTCAATCCAGGGCGCCAAGGTCGGGGGCGAATACACGGCCACGCTGTCGCTCAACAAGCGCCGGCACTGGTTTGCCCAGACCAACGTGCGGGGCACGGTTGGCAACGTCACCTATACGGGTTGGTGTTCACCGTTTCTGATCACCCCCAACGCAGCTTCGCCGAATGGCTACGAGCTCGATGTGGGTGATGCGTCGCCGTGTAGCGAAACCGGCGATAAGGACTGGTATGTGGAAGCCCGCGCCCTCGCCGGCAAGGACTTGATCGGTCAAAAATGGGCATGGTCACCCTATACCGGCTTGGGTCTTCGTCATTTGTCCAACGGCACGACCGGCACCGCCGGATACCGTACGGATGATTATCTCTATGTAGCCGTCGGCATTACGGCACGCACCACGATTGCTTCTCATCGCACGCTCAGCTTCAACGTGGAATTCGATCCCCTGATCCATGGTTGGCAAAAAACCCGCGACTCAGAATTGGGCGGTGGCGATGTGCCAGCGACGACGACAGCGCCCGCTTTCACAATCGATGGCTTTACTGATATTTCGTTCTCGCAGCCTCGCGGATGGGCGCTGCGCGCAAGTCCAAAATATCAGATGACCAGACACTGGTCGGTGGAGCCGTATTTTGTGCAGTGGAACGTGAGCGCCTCGCCGGTGAATTATGAAACCGTGACGTTTACGGTCAATCAAGTAACTGCGCACGAGCAACTCGGCGCTTATGAACCCACGAACGTCACGCGCGAGTTTGGCGTGAAATTGGGTTTCCGTTTTTGCAGTCTTCGCCGACTCGACTGCGGCGGTTGATCTTAAGCAGGCCGATGCGTCTTCACGAAGACGCGACCCGCATCACGCCGGTCGCATTGTCGCGCGTAAGGCGAACGGCGTCTCTGCTGACGGTCGCGAAGCCCGATACCCTTATTCGTCGGCATCGAGAGCGGTTCAGATTGTCCTGGCGCAGGAAAGTCAGGGCGCTCGGCCGCCCTCGACTCCCGCGGACCTGCGCCAGCGGATCGCGACTATGTCGGGCCGCCAAACGGGCATGCGAACGGATCGCCGCCGAACTCTTGATGAAGCCCCGCATTGGACTCTCTCCCGGACGGTGAGGCGGAATATGCCATCGCGCCCGCGCGCGAGCCGCGGCACGCGGACGTGGAGCACCTTCCTCGGGAACCAGGGACCGAACGCCGCTCGCCACTGATTTCGTTGTCGTCGTGACGTCCACGTCTGAGCGTTCTACATGTCGCCCCGGGAGTCGCGACAACTCGTGTATTGGAACGTGACCGCGAATCATTCAAGTACAAGCTTAAGAACAGCTTGCGCCATCGTGCTCAGATTCACGGGATGTCGTTGTCCTCCACAATGGCGAACGCGATCGCACTCGGCGAAATCCCGACAATGATGGGCGTTCCGAGATGGCTGGTCGAAACGTGGATTGGGATAAGCAGATTTGGGCCTGCGGTCACATAGAGTGTCCTGCCGTTTGGTGTCACGGCGAGGGTGAACGGCTGAGGCGGGACGGGGATCGCGGCGCCCGCCAGGCCACTAGCCACCCGGATCGGCGTCACGGTGTTCCCGCCAGAGTTGAGGACGTAGAGCGTCCGTCCGTTCGGGGTAACGGCCATGTCGAACGGCTGGTGGCCCACTGGGATTGCGGGTAGCGCCGTGTTGCTTCCGGTGTGGATGGGTGTCACCGTGTCGTCGCTTCTGTTGGAGACATACGCGATCTTACCGTTCGGGGTGACGACGATGGCGGAGGGTTGAACTCCGACCGGGATCGGCGTTCCTGGCGTGTTTGTCGGCACATGAATTGGCGTCACGGTGGCGTCGTTCAAGTTACCGACGTACAGCGTCTTGCCGTCTGGGGTGATGGCGGCGGAGTTGGGGAACCCGCCGACTGGGATGGCCGTCCCGGCGGTGTTGGTCGATACGCGGCTCGGCGTGACGGTATTGTCGTTGCCGTTTACGGTGTAAACCGTTCTGCCATCGGGCGTCATCACCACCCGGTATGGTCCGTTCCCAACTGGGATGTCGGCGAGTGGAGTGTTGGTGGAGACGCGGATCGGCGTCACCGAGTTCGAGCTGGTGTTGCCGACGTAGACCCTCCTGCCGTCAGGTGTGACGACAAGTGCAAACGGCTGGTCACCCACGGGTATCGGAGGACGAACCGTATTGGTAACCGTCCGGATCGGCGTGACAGTGTCGAGCACTCCGTTAGGGACGTAGACGGTCTTCCCATTGGGCGTCACCACGATCGACTGCGCCCCGCCCCCGATCACAATGGGTGCGCCGGCGGTATTGGTGGTCGTATCCACCGGGGTCACCGCTCCGGCAGCAACGGTTCCGGATACCACGTACGCCACGACTGCCGCCATCCTGATGTCCGTAGTGAGATCGGTTGTAAGACTAATATGCGAGCTTAAGCGACCGGTGCTGGGTGTAGCAAGCTCTCAGGTGGTCCGGGGAATCACGGACTCGTTCGGGGTCCAGAATCGCGTGTGGTCCGCAAGTCTGGTCTGGCCGGATCGCCGCTGATCCACAAACGCGCGTCAACGATCGCGGGAATGAAGACCGCCGTCGATCCGATCACGTGCCCGCTCGCTCGCACCGTCCGGCGTTCCCGGCTCGACGCCGACTGACAATTGATGACATTCCGTAGTGGCGAGCCGCGGTTCTGGCGTTGTCCCAAATGACAAAGCCAGAGGCAGGTCTGTCGTTCCCCGCGGTGCCATTGGCTACGAACCGGGTGGCCGATTGGTCCAGATGGAGGTTGATGCTCTGGTTCGGGACCAGGGTATCCGACGCCTGAGCCTTCTTTTCCCTCCAGGCCGGAGTATGCGCGGGCCCAACGCTGGAAGCGGCGGCACGGCTTGATCCTTACGACTTTGCGAACATCGCCGCGAACGGCCGCGCATCGAACACGAC
>JBPYEE010000368.1:0-5993 GCA_051985095.1 Vicinamibacterales bacterium
CTAGTGAGCGCCTCGCCGCCACGACGATTCCGGGTCGGCAGTTGCAGGCAGCCAGCCTGGGCAGAATTGAGGATCGATCCGCGGCCGTGCTGGCACACTCGAGCGGAATCTGTTGGCCTACAATCCAGACGCCTCGTGATGGTCGGAAATCCTTTTCCGCTAATGGGGACTCTAGGTTACCGAAACCTCAACGTCCGATTCTAAGGCACTGAAAACTCTTGAAAGTCTCCTGATCAAATCTCGCACTCAACTTGCATGAACCAACAGAGCGCAGGAGAAGTTTATGCTGCGTTCTGCCAGCGGCCCGCCATCGGTCGACCACGTCTGGCGTCTCGTTTTTCTTACGGTTGTATTGGCCGCCTTCGGGCGCCTGGCTGCGGCCACCCCGATCACCATTGGATCAACGACCGGTCCGAACTTCTTTCCTTTTGGGTTCATTAACGGCGAGAGTGAATACTTAGGCGAGTACCAACAGGTTTACCTTTCCTCGGTCTTTACCGGACCGGTACAAATCGATCAAGTTGCATTTGAGAGCGCCCCAGGTTTCACGGGGACACTGTCGAACACGTTTACCCTCAGTCTCGGAACAACTTCGGCTTCCCCTAGCGCGCCAGGCAGTTACGGGGCAAATAAGGGTTCGGACTTTACATCAGTCTTTACAGGCACCGTTTCGGAGACGCTCACCGGCGGAGTAAGTTTCGATCTGATTGTCAACCTGTCATCGCCCTTTCTCTACGATCCGAGCAAAGGGAATCTGCTTCTAGACGTTTATCTGTTTCCTGGGTCTGGACCGAATAGTGAATTCCAGGCTGGTGACAGTCCGAACGTTGGCCAAATTTTCAACTTTGGTGGAACCGGCAATCAGGAGACGTCACCGGACTACGGATTGCTAACACGTTTTGACGTTGCACCAGTTGCCCCTACTCCCGAACCCGCGACACTGACACTCACTGGGTTAGGGCTTGTCGGTGTAGTGAGCCGAATTCGTCGTCGCCGCTCTGGAGCACTCGCCTCTCATTCTTAGAAGGCTGGCCCTCCAGCTTCATTCGATTTGTGCGTTGGCCGACGCAATCTCCCGCCGCATCGGGCATGAACCCTCCTCGAAATTTGGGCGTCGACTCGCTTCGCCACAAGGAACCAGTTTCGCCGTCTCGCTTTCGGCGGACCTGATAGGCAGCGGCGGCACGGGGGAGGCGTATCGAGCACACGATAGCCGCTTCAACCGCCACGTCGCCATCAAGGTACTGCCGCCGGATGTTGCCGCCGACCACGACCGCGTCGCCCCATTTCGAGCGCGAGGCGCAAGTGCTCGTGTCGCTGAATCTCGGCTCAGCAATGGACGATATCGTTCGCCGCTCGTTGCGCGGAGGCGTCGGCGTCCGAAAAACATCGGTTTGTCCGCGCCGCTGCTAGACAGTGACAGACACCGCAAAACCGGGGCGAAAGTCCATGTCGAATCGAAGGGGTTTGTCCGCGACGGCCTCTCGCCTCGCCGCAGACAGATCTCGTAAGCGCCGCGGCGAGTGCCTGGGGTGATCGCCACCTGAATTGTCCGAGGGCGGCGTGATTATACCGACAGCTCAGAGGACAAGTCCCAGGAGTCCACGCGACGGACGCTCCTTGGGGTCGATTCGGATCATCTCAAAGGGCTTGTCGCTGAGATTCTCTTCTGGCTGAGCCGATTGCGTGGATCCATCCGCACCGGGTGTCGAGACGGCCCACCGAAACTGACCGGCCTTGTAGTGCATCTCTAACGTCGAACCCGAAGAATCACAAAGAGGCGGGACCCTCTTCGAACCGTTAGAACCGGTACGCCACGGTTTTGATCCGATTGCCGTCCTCGTTGACGACGGAGAGGACTTCGGTGGTTCTTGGTTCGACGTCAAAGGGCTTCTCTGTGGGTACGATCCCCGAGTGCAGCGCCAGGCGAGTGAGGCTGCCGGCCAGCTTATCGCGATTGGGCGTGAACTGGCCGGCAGGCAGATGTTCGGTGATGATCCACACGGGGTATTGAGCAAGTTTGCGCAGGATGGCGGCAATGTGATCGTTGGCAAGGTGTTGAAGGACTTGCTTGACAATGACGACATCTCCCTGAGGCAGCGGATCGGTGACGGCGTCGAGAAGATGGAACGAGACGTGTGCGGGCATCGGCAGCCGGCGATTTCGAGCAATGAGTTCCGGCACGATGTCGCAGGCGTGGTAGTGTCCGGCGAGATCCGCCAGGCGGCCTCCCATGGAGAAGTCGCCGCACCCTAGATCCACCACGATCGGAGGCTGTGGAAACGCTGAAAGATATGCGCGGACCGCCACCACAAATGGTTGCAACACTTCCGGTGCGTGGCTGCCACTGCCGGAATAGAAATCGTCGTCGGGCCCGCCGCCCCAGTCTTTCTGCCGATAGATTGTTGAAAACAAGTCAGCCAGAGACTGCCGACCCTGGAGCCGACGCTCGCGAGGCAGATGCAAGCGACGCAACACGAATCGCGGCACAAGAGGCCCAACCAATCGGCGGAGCATGGAAAGCACTCTCAAAGTATCGGTCCATCGTCCAATCATCAGTCAAACGACGCCTTACTGTCACGTGGAATGCCGGTCCCGCCAACGGATGTCCTTCGCCCGTGACCGGCTGCCTTTGATGGTCAGATTATTTCGATCCAGCCGTGCCGGCGCCGGATCGGCCCTGGGCCGGCTCCGTCCGTCCCACTCTGGCGGCGACTCAGAGCACGAAGCGCATGTGTTGAACTGAAACACGGAGGCCGATCGAAGACGACAGTATTCCATGAAACAGATACCGAGTGATCGGCACCCGGTTCGTGCCGCAGGCTAGACGTGGAAGGGATATTGATCGCGCCGAGGTGTCGCCACGTTTGGGGGCAGATCGGTATTCGCCGGCCGGTGATCTCACGACGCGCTACAGCTGGTGAATCACCTTTCGGCGCTGCCCTTCAGGCGAATCGCAACGCGGTCTCGTCGCCGTCGGCGGCTTTCGACTCCAACTCCGTTAGACAAACCTGGACGGCCTCCATCGCACTTCGCCCGATCCCTCGCAGTTGCAGATCGGCGCCGCCGTCGGCGCGTGATTCTGCACGCAGGTCTGCGCGGAAGTCGTCGCCGCTTCTGGTGACCGTAATCGTGAATGATGATTCGTCAGGCATTTGGATTCTCCCTGCGATGCTGCGACCAACTACTCCTGCACGCGACAAAACCTCACGATCGATCAGTTCTTGGATCGTAACTGTTTAGCGCGGTCAGTTTAGCTCAGCGACTGGGTAGGGCGTGCGAGCATGCAGAAGTGGTGCAAGCACGCGGCGCGGATTCAGCCGCCGTTGCGACGTCGTGCGAATCGCGCGCGCCAGGATTTGTGGACCTGTCGGTGCCCTGCCAGGACCGATGCCCCCGCAGACTCTTCGTGGGACCATGACCGGCCGGAGCGCCTGCTCTGCGCGCCCGTTCGTGGGTCGGCCGACGGAGAGCGAAGGAGCTCCAGATGTCGGCGAATTCGCGCGTAAGGCGTCGGCCAAGCACTCTCGCGCAACCCGGTCGCTGAGATGAGCGATGAGATGGCCTGGAGCTCAGAGACGCCATGAGGCGAGAAGGTGACCGCACGACGGCGATCATGGAAGGCCAACCCCTCATGCAAAACTCGCTGAACGTCACCGACGAACCACCCGTGGACAATCGGTCTGCAGGAACCGACGGCAGCGCATCAGATGTGCGAGACACATTTGGTGGGCGACTTCGGCAACCTGGCGGTAGGGCGGGCAGCCGTCGCGCCGGAGGACGCCGTCGAAATCTGACGCGAGCACCGCCGCCGGCTCAGCCAGGCCGCCCCTGACTGAATCCGATGGATCGTCGCGTCTCGGGTGGCAACCGTACAGAGCCACTGCATTAGCCCGGCGACTTTGCAGCCTGTTTCATCCAGACTCACCACCGGACTGCCGCGCACGCGGGCACATAACGCCTCGTCGAACAGGCGCGCTGGTCAAGCCACCCGGTGGACGGCTACACGAGCCCACTGCGCGTCACCGTCAGTCTGTACGATTGCGCAACCGCGTCACGATTCGCCGAACGACAGATCCAGCTGCTTATTGAGCCCATGACGACCAAGGCGATCAAGTGGGCGCCCAGATGCGCGGCGGCGGCGCCAAGGGCGTCGGACGTTTGAAAGGGGTGGCGATCCCTGGATGCGCTGTCGGCAACGGTTCGCACCGGCCCACATGAATGTTGAACTCAGGACCATCACCCGCGTGACCGGCATTTCCTCCTGATGGTGCGTGGCAACGCCGTTTGCGTAATGAGGCCTCCGCAGTCAGGACAGTACGCCGGAAGTGGAACCTCGTACCGCTCGTCCACGTGCTCGGACACCATCGATGGGCCTTCCTCCGAACGCACGGCCGGCCTTTCGGCCTGGTGGCTTTGGGTCGCGTTTCAGCGGTTTCGCAAATGGCGCCGCCGGTTGGGAAGCGCCGGGCCGCGCCTCATCAAGTTGTCGCTTCAAGTGATCGATTTGATGGCGAAGCCGTTCCGTTTCGCGCGGTAGCTGCTCATGCTCGCGGCGCACCGCATCCCCCTCGCTCAGCGTCCTCGGCACGCTTGCGCCAGGCGGTGTGATTCAGGGTTCAAGGAGCTCGCCTGCCGGACGGACCGGACAACGTGAGACGGTGTCTAATGATCACGTGCCTCACAAGCCCTGGCCCTTCGTCACAATTGTCGTTGTTGCGATGTATGGTGTCGCCACAAGCGGCCAATCGGCGGCGGGTCCATTGCGACTTCTGCTCGAATGCTCGCAGACATCCGAGATAACGTTCAGGTTTACGCTTCAGAACGTCAGCCCCTCGCCCACGGCTGTTGTCATCGGCATTGTCCTCGGGAATGACCGAAAGTATCTGCTGCAACACGTGCGGTTGCGGGTGAGACGGGAGGGTGCTGCGGACAAGCTTCTTGAATATTTCGATCCGTCAGTGCCAGCAATCGCGGGAAGGGTGGACCCTTGGCTGCTCACACTGCCGCCCGGCTCGTCGTATTCGATGACGGTTCCGGCCAAGCACTTCGGATTACAGCCTACGTTCGTGCCAGAAGGGTTCTCAACACCTGCCGAGGTGCAGTTGCATTTTACGACTCAGGAAATTGCCAGTCCCAATCTTGACCTTCAAGGATTACGGTTCATTCACGTTTGGGTCGGAATGCTGTCATCCAACTGGATTGCGGTGGCGGGGTCTTGCAGTCGCTAGGTTCGACTCAGCTTGAGTTGGCGTGAGCGGCGGGGCGGCGCAGCGCGAGACGAAGAGCCCAGGCCGGGTCACGGGCGGACTCAGAGCCGCTAATCAGTTACCTGGGATCTAGGATGATGGTTCGAGTGTTGCAAGCGTTGACGCCAATTTGACGGCCCCGCCACCGGCGCGTCTGCGCCGATGAGGACGGCCCAATCCCTCGGGAGTCACGAGTGGCAATTTCGAGGCATCGACGAGGCCCCGAGCGGCCAATTGGGTTCGCAACGATCGCGACGTCGGCAATGAGGCAGGTGCTGTTCTCGCGGACCAAAGCGATCTCGTCCGCCGCGAATCCGATCTTTTCGAACCGACCACGTAGTCGTAGTGCCTCGACGACTCCAAGGCCAATGGCATGATTTCGAGGTATCGATTGTCGATGAACGGCAGCTCCAATGGCAGGGAGACGCGCTACGTTGAACCTCGAGCGATGGTGGCACAGCCGGCAAACAACAAAGGCAGACCAAATTGCAAACACCACGAGCCTTACCCGTCGCTGTCTCGACGATGCGGGGACGATGCAACCGCATTTGAAAGTGAACTCCCGCGCAGCGGTGCGTCTGCCGCCAAGTACGCCGGGTCTCAGCGTGACGGTTCGGTGACCGACCACTCATCGTGCAGTCGTCGTGACGACTAGACATCGTTTGCTTCCACGATGATCGTGACACACGCGTCGGAATGAAGTCCCCGGCCCGTGTCCGTAATCAGCTGCTTTCGGAACATAGC
>JBPYEE010000369.1:0-7341 GCA_051985095.1 Vicinamibacterales bacterium
TGAAGATGGGCATGAACGAAGTGCCGCGCGTCGCCGCGCTCTACGGCATCATCGTCCACGGCAATGAGATGTACGGCACTGCCGCGGTCTACCTGCGGTCGAAGAACATCGTTCCGCCGTCGACGGAAAATGCCGGACGCGGGCGGGGACGCGGCAACCACTGACCACGCGTGTTCTCGTCGGCCTCGTGGCCGGCCTGGTCGCCGGTCTCGTCGCGCCGCCGGTGGTCGTGGCCATCCTTGCGCCGGTCGGCACGATCTTCATCAACGCGATCCGGATGACGGTCTTTCCGCTGGTCGTTTCGATGCTCATCTCGAGCATCGGATCGATCGGCGGTTCGCGGGCGATCGGCCGGGTGGGTAGTCTGGCGGCCGTGCTCGCCGTCGCAGTGATCGTGATCGGCGCAGTCGCCAGCGCGGCCATCGCGGCCCCCGTGCTGTCGCGCGTGCCGCTCAACGCGGCCGCGGTGCGACCGTTACTGGCCGCGGCGGCTCCTGCGGCGGCCGGCACCCGTCCAGCCGGCTCGCCCGTCGTCCAGTGGTTCATCGACCTCGTGCCGACCAACGTCATTCGGGCCGCCTCAGACGATGCGATGCTCCCGGTGATTGTGTTTTCGGTGCTGTTCGCGATGGCCCTGAGCGGAGTGCGTGCGGATCGGCGGAGTGCCGTCCTGCACGTGGTCGATGGCGTCGCAGACGCGATGCAGCGTCTCACGGCGGCGATTCTCGAGCTGGCGCCGATCGGCGTGTTTGCGCTGGCCGTGCCGCTCGCGGCGCGTCTCGGCTCGGAGGTCGCCGGGGCCGTCGCGGCCTACATCGTCCTGGTTGTGGGCCTGACGATTGCCGGCATGGCGCTGCTCGCCTACCCGATCGGCATCGTCGGCGGCCGCATGTCACCGGCCGCGTTTGCCGCCTTTTGCGCGCCCGCGCAGGCGGTCGCATTCTCGTCGAGGTCGTCGCTCGCGGCGCTGCCGGCCATGGTCGAAGCGGTCGAGCGTGCGGGCGCCGCCCCCGTCGTCGGCGGGTTCATTCTGCCGCTGGCCGCGTCAGTGTTTCGATTCGGCGGGGCCATCGCGCAGACCGTCGGCGTGCTCTTTCTCGCGCGTCTCTACGGGGTGGCGTTGACGCCTGCGCAACTCGTGTCGATCGTCGTCACCGTCGCGTTCACGACCTTCGCCGTCCCCGGCGTGCCGGGCGGCAGCATTCTCGCGATGGTGCCGGTGCTCCGCATCGCAGATGTTCCGGTGGACGGAATCGGCGTCCTTCTGGCCGTGGACACGATTCCCGATATGTTCCGCACGACCGCGAACGTGACCGGTACGATGGCGCTCGGCGCATTCCTCTCGCGCCGCGCCGGTGCGGCTCGCCACGCGTGAACGGCCCGACCTACAATAGGTCGTGCCTGCGATCGGACGACTCCGCTATCTAGAGGCGCTGCCGGCCGGTGCGGAACGGGCCCGCGGCGTCGTCGTGTTGCTGCATGCCTTTCCGTTGAGCGCACGCATGTGGGAGCCGCAGTTCGACGCGCTCACGGCGCACGGCTGGCGCGTCATCGCCCCCGAGCTGGCTGGTGGGACGATGGACGACTGCGCAGGGGAGGTTATTGATCTCCTGGATACCCTGCACGTGCAGGACGCCGTCGTCGGCGGCTGCTCGATGGGCGGATACCTCGCCTTCAACGTGTTTCGGCTGGCGGCGACCTACGTGCGGGGGCTGCTGCTCGTCGACACCCGTGCGCCGGCCGACGCCCCCGAAGCGCTCGACGGGCGCAGGACCCTGATTCGGAAAGCCGAGACCGAGGGCGTGTCCGCCGTGCTCGACGAGATGCTGCCGAAGCTCCTGGGCGACACCTCGCGCCGCGAGCGCAAGACCGTCGTCGAGCTCGTCCGCACGATTGGAATGGACAATTCGGCCGCGGCGGTCGCGCAAATGGTGCGGGTATTGATGAGTCGGTCAGACGCCACCCCGCTGCTGTCGACCATCCATCTGCCGACGCTCATCGTCGTCGGCGAGGAAGACACGATCACCCCGGTCGCGATGGCCGAGCAGCTGCACCAGGGCATTCACGGTTCGCGACTCGTCGTGATGCCGCGTGTCGGACATCTCCCGAATCTCGAGGAGCCGCACGCGTTCAACGAGGTGATCACGACCTTTCTGGACCACCGCGTGTAAGATCTTCTGCATGCGGCTCTGGTCCTGTCGACGCTTCGGTAGTTTGGCGATCCTGCGATCGCTTCGCGCGTTTCTCGCGCTGGCGGGCGTGTGCGCGGTGGTGGCGACGCCGCGCGCGCAGGAGCGGAAGACGTTTGATGCCATCCTGGACGTCTACGTCCGTGACGGCCTGGTGTACTACCGCGCGCTCAAGAGCGATCGCGCCAAGCTGGACCGATACCTCAACAGTCTCGCTGAGGAGAGCGTCGGCTCACTCGGCCGTGAGGCGCAGATGGCGTTCTGGATCAATGCCTACAATGCGCTCGTCCTGCGCACCGTCATCGATCACTACCCGATTGCGGTGCGCTCGAAGGATTATCCCGCCCGCAGCATTCGACAGATCCCTGGCGCATTCGAACGGCTGACTCACCGAATCGGCGGCAGCACGGTGACGTTGGACCAGATCGAACAGAACGTGCTCACCGCGTTTCATGATCCCCGCGTGTACCTCGCCCTGGGGCGAGGCGCCATCGGCGGAGGCCGTTTGCGCAGCGAGGCGTACACCCCGGAGAAGCTCGAGACGCAGCTGAAGGAGGTCGAGGCGGAGTGCGTCAACCGCACCGAATGTGTGCAGCTCGACAAAGAGAACGATAAGTTGTGGGCGAGCGCGATCTTCTCCTGGCGGGAAGGGGAGTTCAGCGCCGCGTACGGCGACAAGGCGCCGGCAGAGTTTGCCGAGCGAACGCCGCTCGAGCGGGCTGTGATCGCCTTCGTTCAGCCGAGGCTCCTGACGACTGAAAAGGAATACCTCGACCAGAACGCGAACACCTTTCAGTTCGCGTACCGGCAGTTCGACTGGACGCTCAACGACCTGACGGGCCGGGGCGGCCGGTAGCCGCACGGTCAATGTGGGGCCGTGATGCGGTGCCCCACGCGAGCGGCGCCGTCGTGCCGCTGCTTCCCGGAAGGCCGCAACTCTGCCATTCTGCACGGCATGGATCTCCTCCTCACCAACAAAGCCGCCATTGTGACGGGGTCGTCGCGCGGGCTGGGCTTCGCCACGGCGGCCGCCCTCATCGAGGAAGGGTGCTCCGTCACGATCTGCGCCCGCCGCGGGGACCAATTAGCCGACGCGATCACGAAACTCCGGCAGATGCCGGGTGGCGCTCGCGCCCTGGCCGTTCAGGCCGATGTGTCGACGGAACAGGGAGTAGCCGACGTCATGGGCCGCACCGTCGAGACCTTCGGCGGTCTCGACATTCTCGTCAACAACGTCGGCACGGCCCGGGGCTCTGACATCACTCTGACGTCGGACGGCGAGTGGCACGAGGCGTTCGACCAGACCCTGTTTCCGGCCATCCGGGCGTCCCGCCTGGCGGTCCCGCAGATGCGCAAACGCGGCGGCGGCGCCATTGTCATGGTCGCGTCGATCTGGGGCCGCGAATCAGGCGGCCGGATGACGTATAACGCGGTGAAAGCGGCTGAGATCAGTCTGGCCAAGGCGATGGCACAGCAACTCGCGCGGGACAACATTCGCGTGAACAGCGTGGCACCGGGGTCGATTCGGTTTCCCGGGGGAACATGGGATCGGCGGGTTCAGGACGATCCGGCTGGTATGGCGGAATTCGTCCGCCGGGAGCTGCCGTTCGGACGGTTCGGCCGCCCCGAAGAGGTCGGGGCGGTCGTCGCGTTCCTCGTGTCGCCGCGCGCGAGTTGGATCAGCGGGGCAAGTGTGACCGTTGACGGCTGCCAGTCACGCTCCCTGATCTAATCTGCGGGCGTGTGTCCTCAATCGTGGTTCGTTTGAGCGATCGGCCGCTGCTGGCCATTTGACGGGGAACGGAAGCCCTCCCAATCCGGACGCGGCCCACGAAACCCTCGGGATTATCGAATTCGCCGTTGTCCGACTCTCCGACATCTGCTGAGTGGAGGAAGAAACCTCTGCGCCGCACTCGCGGCTCCCGTACAACCATCTCCAAGACTCCTTTCGGGCTGATTTCGCCGTCCAAAAAAAAGAGTAACAGTACCGCGCGAGCGATCAAGAGAAAAATGCGTAGTAGATCGGAATTCCCGCGGCGATGAGCGCAAAAGTGATCACACTGTTGATCGTGTCGTTGGCGAGCGCGTTCACGACGAACGCGGCGACCGCGACGATGAAGAGTGCCGGCACCACCGGATAGCCGATGGCGCGGTATGGACGGGTCAAATCGGGGCGCGAACGGCGCAGCCGGTAGATCGCGGCGACGCCGAGCGCGTAAAACGGCCAGATCGCCAGGACGAACGTGTCGGTCAGCCGTTCGAAACTGCGGCTCATGACGAGCGCCATCCCGAGCAGTGCCGCAACGAGGATGGCGACATACGGCGTCCGGTACCGCGGGTGGACCTTCGCGATGCCGCGAAGCAACAACCCGTCGTCCGCCATCGCGAAGAAGACACGCGGCGAGGCCAGCATGCTGCCGTTCAGCGAGCTGAACGACGAGATCATGACGAAAATTGACACCAGGGCGACGCCGGCTCGACCAAACAGCGCGAACATCGTGTCGGCCGCGACGAGCGGCGAACGGGCGACCGTCTCAACCGGACTGACATACAGGTACGCGATGTTGGTCAGCAGGTAGAGGCCGATGATCGCCGCCGTGCCGAGGATGATCGCCCGGGGGAGATTCCGCTGCGGATCCCGCACTTCGCCGCCCGCGAAGGACAGGTCCGCCCAGCCGTCGTACGCCCACAAAATGCTGACGAGCGCCAGCCCCATCGCGCCGAGCGCAATCGGCGCCGTGGCGGGTGCCGTCAGATGCGCGACCGCCGCGCCGTGGCTCGACCCGAGCGTCAGGGCGGCCACGACGAGCAGCGCCAGCGCCGAGAATTTCATCCACGTGGCCGCGCCGACAATGGCCGCGCCGACGTTGGCGCCACGGATGTTGGCGGCAGCCGCAAAGGCGATCGCCGCTGCCGAGAGCGCGCGGGCCGCCAGCGGATGCGCCACGGGGTCGACGCCAAGACTGCGCAGAAGGTATTCGCCGAAGACGACGGCGATGCCGCCGAGGGCCGAAGCCCGGATCAGCACCAGCTCGGACCAGCCGAACAGGAAGCCGGCCAGCCGACCCCAGCCCTCCCGCAGGTACGCGTAAAGGCCACCGGTTTCCGGGAGCGCCGCCGCCAGTTCAGCGAGCGACAACGCTCCGCACAGCGTGATCCCGCCGCCGAGGAGCCATAAGCCGATCATCCCCAACGGGCTCGGCACCCGCTGCGCGATCCCCGCCGGCGACCGGAAGATGCCCGACCCGATCGTGATGCCCACGACCAGCGCAATTGAGCTCCACAGACCAAGCGTGCGCGGAAGCGTCCTGTGTGCGCCAGGCATCGTGGCGACCGGCTGACTGCTGGCGGCTGGCTGATTCATCGCTGACCGCCGGATATTACAGCCGGTCCAGCCCATGCGCCACAACCGTCGCGCTCGGTACGGTTAATGAAGCCGCACGTGCGACAAGGAGCCACCCGATGACGTTCCCGACCAACGTTGCGGATGTGGAACGCTGGGCGTCCGCGCTGGGCGGAGCCGCGCTGACTGCTTACGCCGTCAAGCATTTGAAGGATCGCTCTCCGGTCGGCGTCCCATCGTCGCCGCCGGCACGGCGCTCATCTACCGTGGCGCAACCGGTCATTGCCCGATGTATGAAGCGGTCGGGATCACGACAGTCGGCCGACGGATTGACACGCGTTCCGCGTTGTCGAACGTCGCCGGCGTCACGGTCGAGGAGGTCGTCACCATTGACCGGAGCGCCGCCGAGCTCTACCGGTTCTGGCGCAACCTCGAACAGCTGCCGACCTTCATGGAGCATCTGGTGTCGGTGCGGCAGCTCGACCAGCGCCGGTCGCACTGGATTGCGAAAGGGCCGGCCGGCCGGACCGTCGCGTGGGACGCCGAGATCATCAATGAGCTTCCGGAGGAACTGATCGGGTGGCGCACGCTCGATGGCGCCGATGTCATCAGCGTCGGCTCGGTGCGCTTCACGCCGTCGCGCGCCGGACGCGGCACGGAGATTCGGGTCCGGCTGCAGTACGAGCCGCCGGGCGGCAGAGTCGGCTCGGCGATCGCGCGGAGGCTCGGCGGGGATCCGTCGCATGCGGTTCGCGAAGGCCTCCGACGATTCAAGCGGCTGATGGAGACTGGCGAAATCCCCACCATCGAGGGTCAGTCGAGAGGAGGTCGCTGATGAAGGCGCTGGTCTGGCACGGCACGAAGGATGTCCGGGTCGAGCGCGTGCCCGATCCGAAAATCCTGAGCCCGCGCGACGCCATCGTCAAGATCACGAGCACGGCGATCTGCGGCAGCGATCTGCATCTGGTCGATGGCGTTATTCCGACGATGCAGGGTGGTGACATTCTCGGGCACGAGTTCATGGGCGAAGTCGTTGACGTCGGCAGCGAAAACCGAAAGCTGAAGGTCGGCGATCGAGTCGTGGTGCCGTTCACGATCGCCTGCGGCCGCTGCTTCTACTGTGAGCGTCAGCTGTGGTCGCTGTGCGACAACTCGAATCCGAACGCGTGGATGGCGGAAAAGCTGTATGGATTCTCGGGCTCGGGGTTGTTCGGCTACTCGCACATGATGGGCGGCTACGCGGGCGGACAGGCCGAATACGCTCGCGTGCCGTTTGCCGACGTCGGACCGATCAAGATCCCCGCCGGGCTGGCAGATGAGCAGGTGTTGTTCCTGTCCGATATTTTTCCGACTGCATACGTGGCGGCCGAGCACTGCGAAATCAGACCCGGCGACACCCTCGCCGTGTGGGGCTGCGGCCCCGTCGGGCAACTGGCGATCAAGAGCGCGTACCTGCTTGGGGCCGATCGGGTGATCGCGATCGACAACGTCGTCGAGCGCCTGCGGATGGCCCAGGAGCACGGGGGCGCCGACGTGATCAACTTCGACACCGACGATGTGTTCGAGCGGTTGAAGGTGATGACCGGTGGCATGGGCCCCGACGCATGCATCGATGCGGTGGGCCTCGAAGCGCACGGAGCCGCGCTCGACGCGGTCTATGACCGGGTGAGGGCGGCCGCCTTCCGGGGGGCCGACCGGCCCAATGCGCTGCGTCAGGCGATTTACGCCTGCCGCAAGGGCGGGATCATCTCGATTCCCGGGGTGTGCGGTGGACTGCTCGACAGGATCCCGTTCGGGGCCGCGTTTCAG
>JBPYEE010000370.1:0-15706 GCA_051985095.1 Vicinamibacterales bacterium
GCGGCCTTCTTGATCAGGGCCATCGAGCCGGCGCTCCTGGGGTGCGAACCGGCCGCGTTGAGATAGGTGCCCTTCACCGATGCGAACGACGCCTTGTCCGGCAGCGCCGGCGGCGTGCCCACGGTCACCGGCACCGGGCTGGGAGTGTCTGCACGGAGGCCGCCAGGCGCCTGTGCGGTGCCAGCCGCGATCGCCTTGAGCTGAAACGGCACCACACCCGCCGCCAGCATCCACTTTCTGCGGGTCAAACTCATCCCTACCCTCCTCTACCGATGCATCGCCGCATCGTCGCCGCAACAACGTAGCACGTCTCATCACGGTATCGCGAACCCAATGTAAAGGCGCCCCTGAGCGACCTTGGTCGCACGTTTCAATTTGCCACGGTCGTGGCGACCAAACAGTTCGATCACTACTTTCACACCGATCCAGGACACGGCCCGAGACTGTCCCGAGGTTCCAACTACTCAACCTTGTCGCGGTGTCGCATTGGTTGCGGCCGGTTCGCAAACGAATCTGTTCGGTTGTTTTTTGCGGGTTTGGTGAGCTTACTGCTCGACGACGCGGATCGGCGTACCGGCACAATTCCGCCGTGATCCGTCAATTGATGAGCGAATCGCACTGGATTCTGTTTCGAAAATCTCGTGCGTCGCCAACGATGCCCGAATTGTTCTGTTGCATAATCTACAGCGAGCGATAACCGAGATCTCCCTGTGATGTAGACTCGCGCTTGTGATCGACGCGTCGGCTCTCCAGAAGTGGCTCAGTGTCCTCAACGGCTGGTGAAGTAGAAGGGACTTAAGCGATGAGAGCGTGGTCGATTCGGATCGTTATGGGAGGCCTGCTGGCCTGCGGGATCTTGGAAGCGCAATCGCCTGGCAACTCGACCGCGTCACAAGGCGTCGTGACGACGTCTCCTCCGCGAGCCGTCGCGAGACGCGGTATTACGCCAGGAGACGTAACCCAAGCGCGGGTACTGGCAGAGGCGGGACTCGGCGACAACTGGCTGGTGAACGGCGGCAATTTTGAGTCCCAGCATTTCAGTCCGCTGAAGAGCATTACGGATCAGAACATCAGCCGTTTGGGTCTCGCCTGGACACTCGACGTGGCCAGTCCGATGGGCCTTTCGGCGGAACCGATTGTCGTCGACGGCATGGTCTATCTGGGAGCCCCGTTCGACAAAGTGTACGCCATTGATGGCGCAACGGGAAAGCTGCGTTGGCAGTTCGATCCTCACATCCGGATCAACGGTCCGTGGCGCAACTCTTATGAAGGCCGCAAAAATCGCGGCGTCGCGGTCTGGAACGGCAAGGTGTATGTCGGGACCGGCGACTGCCGGATCGTTGCGGTAGATGCCGCATCTGGTAAGCAGGTGTGGGACACGACCGTGTGCGATGCCGATCAGACCGGCATCACTGAAGCGCCGCGCGTCGGCGATGGAAAGGTGTTCACCGGCTGGGCCGGCATGGAGTACGACGTGCGAGGAGGAGTGGTGGCCGTTGACGCGGGGACGGGCAAAAAGGTGTGGACCTTCTGGACAACGCCCGGGGATCCGTCGAAGCCTTACGAGTCGAAAACGCTGGAGGCGGCCGCCAGAACCTGGAGTGGCGAATCGTGGAAGCTCGGTGGAGCGAACGTGTGGACCGCAATGACGTACGATCCGGTCACGAACCTGCTCCTGCTTGGAACGTCGACGACTGGGGAGGACGTGGGTGATTTGGCCGGCACCAAATCGAGCGGCAGCAGGTTGTTCGCAAACTCCATTGTGGCGGTAAATGCCTCGACGGGTCAGTACGTGTGGCATTACCAGACAGCTACCCCGCCTAGTGGGGCCGAAGAATTTCACATTCTCGTAGCCAATATAGTTACAAACGGCAACGACCAACGGGTCGTCATGACTGTACCGAGAAACGGGGTGTTCTACACGCTCGACGCGCGAACCGGCAAGGCGATCCTTCCGCCGCGAGGAATCGATGGAAAGGTGGTGGCAGTCCCGAGGCAGATTGATTTAAGCGCCTTGCTATCGTCCCCGTCAGCCCTTGCTGAGGGCAACCAGGCCGGCCTTTCCAACGACGACCGGAATATTTCAAACGCTCCCGCGACGACTATGGGGCACGCGTGGTTTCCCATGGGCTACAACGCGCAGACGGGACTCGTTTACATTCCGGCATACGAGACCCTCGGAAGAGGTAGCGGTCAAGGGCGGGCGCAAGGGCCGACGCTTGAAGCTGATCGACTCCCGGCGAGGGGCAACGGACAAGAGAGTGGTAACCTCGCCCGCGGCAAGCTCGTCGCGTTCGACCCTATCGAGCAAGTGCCCCGGTGGGTAGTAACCCTTCCACTGTCGGTCAACGGCGGCGTGCTAACCACCGCGGGAAACCTTGTTTTCCATGGTGATGCGAGCGGGGAATTCTCTGGTTACGCCGCCGACACCGGAAAGAAGGTGTGGTCCGTCAGGACTGGTTCTGCGATCCAGTCGGTGCCAGTGACGTACATCGTGAATCGCGAGCAGTACGTGCTGATGCCGACTGGGCTTGGAGGCGGGTTCCGATTGTTCGGGCGAGTGAGCGATATGGCGACCCTGGAATCGAAGCGCGGTCCGGCCAGCCTGCTGGCGTTCAAGCTTGGAGGCAAGGGGACGATGCCATCGATACCTGCCTACATTCCAGACGTGCCGAAGCCACCCGAGCAGACTGCCAGCCCGGAACAGATCCAGCAGGGCGGGCGGGTGTACACCAAGTTTTTCTGTCACAAGTGTCACTCCCCAGAAGCGGATGGGAGCGGCGCGTGGTCCCTCGATGGCGAGGTTCCCGATCTCCGGTACATGCCGCCGGGTGTTCATCAACGCTTCAACGCGATTGTGCTAGGAGGAAGTAACCAGAGGAACGGCATGCCGAAATACGGCAGCCCGCCGGGCTGGCCATGGGTCAAAACGGCAATGACGCAGGAGGAAGCAGATGCACTGCACGCTTACCTCATCGATTTGCAGTGGAAAACATACAAGGATGGACCACGCGGCTTGAAACGCGTCGAGAAATGAACCGGCGGAAGCCGTTGTTTGGCAGCTTTCGGGCGAAGCTCGGGCGCAGCGTCCGTGAGCTCGCCGGCGAGAGGCGCGATCGCGAACGCGCGCGAGTTCGCGTTCAGAGAGCGGAACTCACCGGGAAGCACTCCTGCGCACACGGGCGTGCCGTGTCAACAGGAGCTTCAACATCGAGCGGGGCAAGGCGTATATGCATTGTTGATCGATGTGACGACACTCGTGTCGTGAACTAGAAGGACACGCGGAATTTGAACGTTCCCTCAGTGCGCTCTTCATTAGGGCAGACCGCAATCGCGTGCGCGGCATCCGTGCTATCGATTGTCGTCTCACCTGGACAAGATTCGGATGTCGTGAGTCCCGAGATCAGAGTGGCATCGTGGGCGCCGCAATGCGGCCTTTCATTTGCTCAGGTCCCGAGCGACATCGTCACCGACTGAACGATCTGGCAGGTGTCCCGTCGTAGAATTGCGGCGTGGGTGAGACCAGAGTCGATCTCCAACATCTCCTCGAAGACTTGCGCGACGCCTACACCGGCCAGCCTGAAGAGACGATTCTCACCGAAGTCATCGCGAACGCGCTCGACTCGGGCGCTTCGCGCATTCAGCTGGTCGGCAATCCGGCCGACGCCACCCTGACGATTGTGGATGACGGCCGCGGAATGCGGCGGCGCGAGCTCGCACGCTACCACGATATCGCGGCGAGCACCAAGCGGCGCGGCGAGAGCATCGGATTCGCCGGCGTCGGCATCAAGCTGGGCCTCCTGGTTGCGCGCGAGGTGGTCACGGAAACCCGACGTGGCGCCACGCACGTGGCTACCAGTTGGCATCTGGCAGCTCGTCATCGTGCGCCGTGGAGATGGATCCCGCCGCCAGGTCTTACCGCGAATCGTGGCACCGGAGTGCGTCTCACGCTGACGAACCCGTTGTCGCCTCTGCTCGACACGGGCTATCTCGAGGGGACAATCCGACGCCATTTTGAAACGCTCTTCGAGCAGGCGTTCGATGATCTCCTCCGACGCCACTATAAGATGGGTATTCGTTTCGAAATCGATGGACGAGCGCTGGCGCGCTCCGACGGTCGCCGCGTCGAACGAGTAGCAATCGCAATCAAGCTCGGACGACGCCGCACCCCGGCGGCCGTCGGGTTCATTGAACGGCATGGGGACGTGGCGGCGGACCGCGGTGGGATCGCGATCAGCACGCTCGGGAAAGTGATCAAGTGCGGATGGGATTGGCTCGGGCTCGCGCCAGCCGCGCACGCACACATAAGCGGACTGATCGAAGTGCCGGAGCTCGCCGCGTGTCTGACCCTCAGTAAGAACGACTTCATCCGCAGCGGCGCCCGTGGGGCATCGTATCTGGCCTACCGTAAGGCAATCCAGGAGGCCGTTTCGCGTCAGCTCAGCGCCTGGGGTGATGAGCGCAGCGAGGAAGTACGGCCTCGAATGGCGCGTCTGGAGCGGGATCTCGAGCGCGTCCTCGAGGACCTCGCGGATGATTTTCCACTGCTGCGGTCCCTCGTCGACCGTCGTCCGGGTGGGCAGAAACGGCTGCCGATGCCCGGCCGCGGTAGCGAACGCGTCGCCACCCCACTCTTCACGATCCCCGCCGTGGACGAGAATTCCTCGAGTGAACCGGCCTTTCCGCCGGCCGCCGCACTCGGTGGGTCGCAAGAACCGGCGGGAGGTCCGGCGCCTTCAGAACCGTTCACATCAGCATCGCCTATTCCACCTAGCGGGGATCACGCGGTGGCGGAACGAGGTGAGACGCCGTCCGACGACAACCATCCCGATGGACACGAGCCCTCCGGGGCCGATGTGCGCTCCACCGTCGCTGGACGGCGACGGCGCGCGCGATATGGATTGATGGTGCAGTTCGAATCGCGGGCCGAGCATTCCGAGCTTGCGCGGCTGGTGGACAGCACGATCTGGATCAACGATGCCCATCCGGCCTACGGCCGTGCCGCAGCATCGCGGTCACTGGGCTACCATACAGCGGTCGTCGTCGCGCTCACGCTCGCTCCACTTGCCGCGGAAGCCTGCGACGAGCATACGTTCATCACGCAGTTCCTCGCCCATTGGGGCGATGGCTCCCATACATCGGCGCGCGCGCGAAGGCTCGATGCTCGAAAACGAGCGAGCGCCCGCGTGAACAGTCAGAGCTTCTGATCACCGGTGAAACAACGGACGACGATTGAGGAGACATTGAGAGCCACCTAAGAAGGGCCCGTTGCCGTTGAGTGCACGGCGTCTGTTCGTGTTCGTCCTGCCTGGGACGACGCACCCTCATCGGATGCGCGACGTTGCGGCTGCTCAGATGTGCACATGGTCTCCGGGACGAGCCGCCGGAGGGAGCGACCTCGGCTGATGCCGGGGATGACGGTCCTCGTGCAGGGAGGCCGCGCGTTGCGACGATGAACGGCCGGTCTTCACGGCCTTCTGCGCCCGCGACCACACCCACCTCTGTCGACCGCACCTCCGCACCTCCGCCACGTTCCTTGTTTGGACCCCACCTGTGCTACACACACGCGACTGCCTTCGGGCCGTGGTGGCTACACCGGCAGCGTCGTGCGACCGAGAAACTATGCGTGGGGACCACGGCAAGAGGGCCAACTTTTCGGCTGAGCTTCCATGGCTACGCCTGCGAAGACGTCGACATGTACGTGCAGACGTTGACGAGCGAACGAAACGAGCTGCAGCATCGGGTCGAAGAACTCGAAAGCGCTCTCGACGCGACGGTCGAGTATCTGCGCTCGCGACGTGGTCGTCAGGCGCAGCTGCCAGAAATGTTCCCATACCCACGGAATCCGCGTGCCGACAACCCAATCGGATCCGGGCTCTCGCCGGAGCGGGCGCCAAACCGCCGAACATGGTTCGTGCTCGCCTCCGTCATCATCCTCCTACCCCTGCTGCTGGCAGCCTCCGCGTACCGGCGTGGAACGGTGCCGGCCCGAGTGGGTACGAACGGAGCGGCTGCTGCGCCGACGACGGTCCCGTTCGGGTTCAAGTCGACACCCGCCGACATCGAATTACATCCGGACATCCTCCGCAGAACCGCCGCGACCGATCCACAGCCCGATGGACTCATCGTGTCGATCGCCACGGCGACTGAGTGCTGGATCGGAGTTGAGATTGACGGCGAGCGCCGCATCGAACGACTGCTCCGACACGACGAACAGTTTAGTGTCCACGCGCGGAATGATCTGCTGTTACGCGTCGGAAACGCCGGCGCGGTCTCGTTCAGCATCAACGGACGCGCCGCAAAACCGCTTGGCACCGCCGGCCAACCGGTTACGGCGCGCATTACATCGGCGAACTTCGAGCAGTTTCTCACGCGAGTCGATCCGCTATGACGTCGGCACGCGGTCCTTCGCTCCGCCTTCCACTTCGCTCCGTTCAGCGATATTTGGTTAAACGGCTATCCATCTGAGGCGGCCGGAGTCATACACTGCATTGGCGCTGGCGTCCACTTGGTCACAACGCGACCCGGGTCGGTCGATCGACACGACCCGCGACACGTCCCGTTGAATATGGGCGCTCGTGCAACTCCACGTGAACACGGAACAGGTGTGCCGGCGGTCAGCGATTTGGCGGCAGCTCGGAGGCGATCATGTCCGTTGTCCACAACCACGAGCCATCGGGCTGTTTACGCAGAAGTCCCATGTAGTTGCCGCGGTCAGTTATCGGCGGCGATCCCGGTGTCGCAGCAGCAGTCAGCGTATACCGGCCACGCGCGAAAGCAATATCGTCACATCCCACGATCTCGTCGGCGGTGATGTCGAACTCCTGAATCGGCGGAAATGTCTTGAGCCACGCCAGCATGGCCGCGCGGCCCCGGATCGGCGGGTGATGTGGCGGAAAACGAACCGCGTCAGTCGTGAACAGATGGGCCGCCGCAAGCCAATCGGACTGACGCACAGCGGCGGCATCCTGTTCGATCACGCGGCGGATTGTCGCAAGGTCTGCGTCACTCAAGGCCATGGTGCGACTCCTGCGGGTCGATCCAGCCCGTGCGGCGGAACGGGCGGGCCCGGCACTCGCAGCATACTCAGAACGTCGATCTCGAACCAGCCGTTTCGGTCGGCGGGTTCTCTTTCCACTGCCGCACAATCGGCCGATTCGCAGCTTCGGTGTCCCCAGCAGTGTCGCCAACCGCTGTATTCGTTATTCGACGTCATGCGGCGTATGTTCGTCCCTTTGTTGGGCCTTATACAGCGGGGGTGGCGAACTCCCAGGGCGTGTCCGAACCGAGTAGTCGTCGGCGGACAATCCTTTGTTGATAACCGTCGATCACTCGTGCTGGGAGTTCTGGTCAGTGTGACGCGTCACGGATCCGCGACCGGCCAACTGTCTTTCGGCGATAGCAGAACTACGAGAATCTGCGTTCGACCCGGCAGCAGGATCTCCTCGATTCGGTGATCGAGAGACCGTTCCAGCCGCCCGATCCCTCGACCCACCGACTCGCCGAATGCCCGTCGGCTCTTCTACTCACTCGAGCCCGTAAGTGGAGCCAGGCCTGCTTTGTAATCAGTCGTGTGGTCGGGCTGGATGTACGTGTCGAACGCCAGAGGCTGGAATCCCGGCGCGATCACGTCAATGTGGTGACCCCCCGGCGTCAGATCTAAATGCTGGAAGTGACCGTTGAAATCGTCCACGACGCCTGCGTAAGCTCCGTCCGCGTAGACTTGCGCGGTCTTCGGCGTGATTTCCAGCCGCAGCCCACCTGTGACCGTTCCAGCCGGGGCAACGTAGGAGTATTCATACGGACCGACGGCGCCGTACCAGTACGGATCGAACGCAAGACCCCAAGTGAACGCCGGACGAACAAGCGGGTCATACGGAACAACAGCCCGCCCCGGTAGGTGCGGGTGACCGACGATCGCGCCACCACGAGGGACGGCATGACCCATCGGGGCACCGCCGAACCCATGCGCCCACGCCGGGTCGGCAGTAGGCAATAGTAGAGCGCTTGCGAGCGACGCAGCAAGGATGACGTGCTTCACGGTTGATACCTCTATTAGTCGAGTGGGCATGAGCCGTGCCAATGACGGCTCTCGGACCGCGCCACTTTCAGACAGTCGCTGAGGAGAGAGATCCGAAAACGAGGACACTTGTTCATTTTTGGCCCTTTCACCAGTGAAAGGATTCTCGGGTGTGCGCGGTGGCGCCACGGCGTGCACGCTTCGATTTGGGCTGGTCCCTGTCGATAGAGGGCGTGACTGAGCGTTCTGGCGGCACTCAGACTCCCGCACGTTCGTAACGTCGACAATGAGGGCGTCGGCACCGCGCGAAAGTTCGTTGCAACCGCCGTCGTTCCAGTTCGCATTCGAAACCGAACGGATCATTGCAACACGGCGCGGGACAAATCGGCGCCAAGCTGGCGTAGAGCGTCCGGACTGTCGCGCCGCCCAGGGCGGCCGCACCGCGGCGTTGTTGACGGTCAATAGCTGTCTGAACCGTCAGTGACTTTTCCGCGAAACCGGCGATAGACAAACACCGTGTAGGCCACAGCGAGCAGCATGCCGCCAGTCCACCAGATGAGGCCGATGCGGAGCGCGTGCGGGCCTGTCGCCGTGTTGTAGATCGTGAGATCCAGGTACGGGTCAGTGCTTGCCGGCAGCAGAATCGGGTACTGCGCCACGGCTGCTCCTGCGAGCATCGTCGTCAGGAACACCGTGGAGCTCACGAAGGCGCCGAGGTCACGTCCGCTACGCAGGAAGACAATCATTGCGATCAACGCGCCGAGCGCGACCATTGGAATCACAAGTGCTGCAGGGTGGGCTTTGAAGTTCACGAGGACGCGCGGCCGGACGGCGAGTGTGGCCACGAGGGAGGCGATGCTCGCGACGAGCAGCGGCGGCCACAGGGCAATCGCGACGCGTCGGGCCCGCGCGTTCACCGCCCCGACGGTCTTCACCGCGATGTACGCAGCGCCGTGGACCGCGAGCGCGACGAGCGCCGTCAGACCGGCTGCGACCGTATACCAGTCGAGGATTCCGGGTTGGCGCCCCGGGAGCCCGTTCGTCCAAAGCGGCTCGAAAAAGAACTGGTCAGGCTGGAGCGGGACGCCGCGAAGCACGTTCGCGAGCGCGGCGCCATAAAAGACCGCCAACAGCAGGCTGGCCAATCCAAAGAAGCCGTCGAACAATCCCCGCCACACTTCCGAATCGACGTGAGTTCGGAACTCGATCCCGATGCCGCGCAGGATCAGAAGCCAGAGGACGATCGTCAGAGGTAGGTAGAAGCCGCTGAATCCCGACGCGTACAACAGTGGAAACGCGAAATACAGCGTACCGCCGGCCGCAATCAACCACACTTCGTTGCCATCCCACACCGGACCAATCGTCCGCAGCACGAGTCGCCGTTCGGCGTCGGTGCGCGCGATAACGAGGTGCAGAATGCCAGCTCCGATGTCGAATCCATCGAGGACGACGTACGTCGTCAGCATGATGGCGACCAGAGCGAACCAGGTCGTCTCCATCGGTCGTGCTACACCACGGAAACCGCTGGCCCGCGCGCCAGTTCGTGGTGGATCAAGAGCAGAAAGAGCATGGCCAGCATCGCATACAGACCCATGAAGCCGAGCAACGTGAACAGGCCGTTGGCGGCATTGATGTGGGGCGACGCGCCTGTCGTGGTCCGCATGAAACCATACACGAGCCACGGCTGACGTCCGAGTTCCGCCGTCATCCACCCGGCGGTGTTCGCGATATACGGGAACGGCGCCGAGAGCATAACGATCCATAGCATCCAACGGGTCCTGAACAAGCGTCCGCCCCGGAGCAGCCAGGTGGCACCGGCCATGACGACTACGAACAGCGTTCCCAGCCCGGCCATGATGTGATACGCGAAGTACAGGAGAGGAATATTCGTCGGCCAGTTTTCGCGAGGGAACTCGTTGAGTCCCTTCACTTCTGCGGTCGTGGTTCCGTAGATGAGAAAGCTCAGTGCACGATTCACCACGATCGGGTTGTCGATTCGCTCATGTTCCGCGTCAGGTTGGCCGATGATCACGATGGGGGCACCTGCCTCGGTCCTGAACAGTCCCTCCATCGCAGCGGTCGTGACCGGCTGGTGGCGCGCGACGTAGCGGCCCTGGAGATCGCCGGTCGGGAAAATCTGCGCGACCGACGCAAATAGACCGACTGCGACGCCAAGGCGTAGAAAAATCCGGGCGTGTTCGGGAAACGAGCCGTCGAGGAGGTAGTACGCGCCGGTTGCCGCCATCGCAAACGTACCGGTCACAAGCGCACCGCACATGTTGTGGGCGTACTGAATCCACGCCCACGGGTTGAACAGCAACCCCCAAAAGCTTGCGACGTCGAACTGGTGGTTCGGAAGCTGCGTGAAGGCGACCGGATGCTGCATCCACGCGTCCGTGACGATGATGAAAAAGCCCGACAACCATGAGCCGACCAACATCGCGACGGCCGCCCACCAGTGACCCCACGGAGACAGGCGACGCTCGCCGAAGACGAAGAGCCCGAGGAACGCGGATTCGAGAAAGAACGAGAACACCCCTTCCATCACGAGCGGCTGCCCAACGACGCCTCCGGTTGCCCGCGCGAATTGGGACCAGTTCGTGCCGAACTGGAACTCCATCGGGATGCCGGTGACGACGCCGAGCGTGAAATTGATACCGAAGATGCGGGCCCAAAAGCGCGCGGCCTCGTTGTAGCGTTCGTCTCTGCGCATCAACGCCAGCGTCTTCAGCGCGACGATGAGGGGTGCCAGACCCATCGTCAGCTGCGGAAACAAGTAGTGAAACGTCACGGTGAAGGCGAACTGGAGCCGGTGGACGACAAGTGCCTGGTCCATCAGCTCGCCATGCGTTGCACGCTGACAGCCTCGAAGGTGATCCGGCTCATTTCTATTCGCCGCCACGAACCGCCGCAGTTCGCCAGATCGCGCGGCCGACGTCCTACCTGATTCGTACGCCGCGTTCGGAGACTGGCACCACCCAGTGACAACACTCAGGCCGGCAAGGCTCGGCGCCTCGATGCAACAGGCGACGAAGGGCACCACCGAGGGGCGATTTCCGGCAGCAACACTGCTGAACGCGATCCTACGTCGGCCGCGCGCAGAATCCTGGTTCTAGAGAACGGGCAGAACCACCATCCCGGAATCGGTGCGGCGCGTTGTCCTGACCATCTACGAGGTCGCGAAATTCGCGCCCGGCCGGCCGCCACGGTCGTCCCTCCGGAATCGGTTTATCGCCGCCTCGACGATCTCAATGAGCTTTTCCGGATCTATCGGCTTGATCCCGTACTCCTGGAATCCCGCGGCGAGGGCTCGATCGCGGTCGCTGGCGCGGGCATAGGCCGATAGCGCAATCGCCGGTATGTGAGGATACAGCGCGCGGATCCGCGCCAAGAGCACGTACCCGTCCAGACCGGGCAGACCAATATCCGCCACCAACAGATCCGGCTGCGACTCGGCCGCGCGTTCTATCCCTTCCTCAGTTGTCGATGCGGAAATCACCTGTGCACCCACGGCGTCAAGCACACCCACGATGAGCTCGCGGGCATCATCGTGATCCTCGACTACCAGAACCGACCAACCGCGAAGCCGCTCTGCCAGCAACGAATGCGGTGCTGGCGAGGCGCGGAGCGAGTCGACCGCCGCCGGCCCGGTGATCGGCAGCCGAATCGTAAACGTCGCGCCACGTCCTTCGCCGTCGCTGGCAGCCTGCACGCTGCCACCGTGCAGATGCACGATGTCCTTGACGATCGCGAGCCCGAGCCCGAGGCCCCCTTGTGTGCGCGTCGTCGTCGAATCGGCTTGGCGGAATCGATCGAACACTACAGGGAGGACGTCTTGTCTGATGCCGATACCGGTGTCGGTGATCTCGAACTCGATCCACTCTGTGACGACGCGAAGCGTGGCGACGATGGCGTCGCCAGGCCTGGTGAACTTCAGTGCGTTCGACAGCAGATTCCAGAACACCTGCTCGAGCCGATGCGCGTCCGCGAGCACAGTCGGAACGTGGTCTGGAAGGCGGGCGTCGAACCGGATCCGTTTGAGCTGCATCGAGGGCCTTACCGTGTCGATTGTCGCGCGGACGACGGATCCGACATCAACCGGTTCCAGCGTCAGATGCATCTTGCCGGTAATGATGCGCGACACGTCGAGCACATCATCGATCAGGCGCAACTGGGCTGTGGCGTTCCGCTCGATGACCTCGATCGCATGCGCGGTACTCGGATCGAGTTTGCGCGACTTGAGAATCCGCGCCCATCCGTAGATCGCGTTGAGCGGTGTGCGCAGTTCGTGGGACAACGTGCTCAAGAACTCGTCCTTGAGCCGGTTGGCTTCGTCAGCCTCGACGAGCGCGCGCTGCCGCGCCCGCACTGCTTCCTCGCGCTCCGTGATTTCTACACGCAGACGCCGATTCGTCTCCTCTAACGCAAGCGTCCGTTCTCTGATACGGGCTTCCAACTCGCCGTGCGCCCTTTGTAACGCTCGCTCGCTGTCGCGAAGCGTGCGTTCGGCCACAATGCGGTCGGTGACGTCAATCGCGTGTCCCAGTACATATGGAGCCTGCCCACGGGGGTGAGAGATGACGTTGCGGTACATCCAGACTCTGACCGATCCATTGCGAGCCGTGACGCTCATCAGGCCGGCATCGTGCCCATGTTCCCGGATTCGTCGGAGGTAGTCGGGGAAGAGGTGACGTTTTTCGGGTTGGAGGAAGTCGGCTAGATTGCGTCCGACACCATCCTCGCACCGATAGCCCAGCGATTCGGCGGCGGCCGGATTGATCGTCAGGATCGTACCAGTCAGATCGTGCGTACAGATGAGACCGAGGCTGTTCTCGACCAGCTCGCGGTATCGCAGCTGGCTGTCGACGAGCGCCGCACTCGCCTCCTGCCACGCTGCCGCGATTCGGTTGAACGCCGCTCGATCTCGCTGCTGATCGTCCGGTGGCGCCGCAGCGTCTAGCTCGCCCCGGTCCTGCTCAGACATCGACTGATTGGGGAAGCTGTAATTATACAAGCGAAGCCGCGAGGCAAGATGCCGTACCCAGGGGGTCACCCGCTGAGTCTCGAGCGCTATTCACGGGAGCCGCGTCCCACGCCGATCTTGAGTCCCAATGAACGCCAACCCTCGCTCAGACCGACGTTCACGAGCCCTCGCTAAATCGATGCGCTAGCAGGCCATCCGTCGATTCGCACGCGTCTCGTCACGTGTCTCAGCGGCCGTGAAGAATCAACTGAGCGGCTCGCTCCTCGAGCGCGGCGTCAGGTTGCCGTGCGGATCAGCATTGATCGGGGGCAGGACCTCCTCGAGAATCCTGCGGCGGGTCTTTCGGCCTCGTCCGGTGCAACAACGACGGAGGAATGGGGTCTGCGGGACAAACCGATTCAAGCCGCTGATCACGAGCTCCGCGCGCTCCCGGCTGACGACGAATGATGCGGCGTCGACGCGCGTGTCCGGGATCGGCCGTGATCGCGCCGCTTCAGTGGCCGCAGCCGGCAACGCAACGTCCTTTGCCAGGGGACGCGTTCAGGCGGCCTGGCTCGAGCCCGTCCGGCAACACGCCACGGGCGAAGAATGATTCTCCGCGGTGTCAGTACGCGCGGCAACGCCTATGCCGGGCTGCGTTTCGCCCTACAGTGCACGCGCCGTAGTCCGCCCATCATCGCCAGTGGGCGCACCAACTTGGCGCACTACCTCGCGAAGCTCGAGGTTCGGCGCATCCGAACATTGTCATCATCGCGCGGCCCAACAAACGCGCGCGGATGGCCTGGGCCGCGCTCAAGCGAGACGCGGGCCACGACGGCCGTCTCCTTGGCACGGTATGACCGATTGCGACGCTGAAGTGGCGACGGAACAGAAAAGAAGTCTGACTACCGACATGATCGAACAGCCCTTGGCGGGTCCACGACCTGTCTGCTGAGTCGGTCGCGGTGAGACGCGGGATCGCCCAGCGTTTTACCGCCGCCCGAAGCGTTCACGCTTCACGCAGAGGCCGAAGAGATGACTGGGGACGCTTCCTCATCGATGACCGCCGCCTGCAGGATTGGGGGGACCATACATTTCGTATGGATAGCGTTCGGTCGATGGCGCTGCTTCGCGTCACTGGGGTGAATCGCGCAAAATCAGCTGTGTGGCAGAACGACCGCGTCGAAAGTCTCTCCTTCATGGTGCCAGCTGAACATCGGACCGTGGGGCGGTTGATTGACGTGCAAGAGCGGTCCCCAGAGCCGGATGTCGTCGCCGGCGACGGATCTCGTCCTCGAAATGGTGAATCCGAGCTGACCCGGGAAGGAGTGATGTAGGGTCCAGAACCGTTTGTAGCTGCGATAGGCCTTCGCATCCGTCACAGATCCTTCGGCCGGTGTGCCTCGTGAAATGACGACGACGCCCTGGATCACAACGTCTTGGGCAACCTCAAACTGCACAGCCTCGCCTGGCTGCGAGTTCTGAGACGTGAGCAATTTGAGCAGCTTCACCTGCACTCGAGTGCCCGCAGGCACGGCCATTGTCGGCTCAGTGGCAGCAGGGATCCCGATGGCAACGCTTACGACGACCGCCTGGAGAAACTGGTTCATCAAGCCCCCGTCTCAGCGAGTCGCTTGAATTCGTCCTGGGCGGGCGGCCCTTCCGTGGAGACTCGACGTGAACGATCCAATTCGCGGAGGGCACCCATTATTGTGCGAACGAAAGACAGCAGTCGATGCAAGAAGAATCTCACCGTCGTGAACAGAAGCAAAGCGATTGCCGCAAGTCCTCGAGCGAGTCCCTTGCGTGACGCCGCGTGTACGAAGGCAAGTGCTGCCCACGAACGTCTGTCATGACGAAATGTCGGGACACACATTGAATGGGCAGGCTTCTCGCGCCGCGGTTTAGCGAGAAATGATTTCTCAACCAGATCGCCCCAGAGGTCATGTATTCGACCTCTGAATGAAACGATCGTCGCATCGCGCCGTGATGGAAAGCGGGGCCAGGGTTCGCATAACCTCGCGCCAACACTCCGCTGATGTTGGCCGAATCGCGTGGAGGGATCTTGGACCGAAGGCCAACCAAGCGCGCGATCGCCGACGCTAATGGAGCATCTGCCTGACCCGGATTGGTCGCTACGCTCGGCAGATTCTGAGGGTCCTCCCGACGTCAAGCGACTCGCATCACCCGGTCTTTGAGAGCAACGCTGCTTGCCGTTGCTTCGTCACAACATGTCGTGACCATCTGCGATTTGCGGCAGTGTTCGGATCTGATCCTCCAACTCAGACCCGAACATCGTTTCGAGAGCCCTGTGACAGGATTTCGTCGACCATCTCGAGGACGGGCAGATTCTCGCAGGCGGTTCGGAGGCGCGTCGCCAAGCCACGAGGGAGACGCTCAACGGAGGGGCTCGAAGGCGGACGTCCGAAGTCCTCGTCTTCGACAGAAAGGTGTGGAATGTTTGATGCACGATGCCCCAATGAGAAATGGACCTGCAGCGGCGGTCGGGCCTTGCGCGATGGCACGGGGGGCCACATCAGCGACGTCAGCGATCAACTCGGACCTTGCCTGCTGCGCTCGCGGTCGCCGTCGTTATGACGGTAGCCACGTTCGCGCTGCCAGTGCGTCTTCGGTCGCAGCAATCGACCGTGTTCCGCGGGGGCGTCGATTTCGTGAGCGTAGGCGTCACAGTAGCCGACAAACGACGTCGGCTCATCACCGAT
>JBPYEE010000371.1:0-5691 GCA_051985095.1 Vicinamibacterales bacterium
TCCACGCTCATAGCGCTCGAGTCGAAGGAGGCCGAGACTGGCGTGTGTGTTTAGGTGTCGGCTGCAGTTCACGGACAAAACACGGACAACAACGACCTCGTCGTGTGCAGAAACTCGACCCATCGAGTTACGCGGCCTCGCGGTAATAAAACCTGAGCAGGCCGCCGAGACGCTGACGACACGTGATTGGGCCGGTACCGATCACAGTTGTCGCGGGCGCGATAAGTTCGTTGTCCAGTCCCTGGTGCGGGCGTTCTTCATGATAATGATCGATAAATGCGCGAACGGCGGCCCGAAGGTGCGGTTCGCCGAGGAGCACCATTCGCTCCAGGCACTCGGATTTGGCAGACTCGACAAAGCGTTCTGCGAACGCGTTCAAATTCGGACTCCAAGCCGGGAGGGCCAGTGGCTTCACCCCACCGTCACGCAGCAGGCGCCGGAACGCTGCGGTATAGAGCGGGTCTCGGTCGAGGATCATGTACTGAACGCCGCGAAGGAAGCCTTCGCTCGGATCCGTCAGGTTCCGCGCGGGCTGCGTCATCCACTCGCCGTCCGGCTCCGACGTGATCCCGGCGATCTCCACGGTGCGGGTCTTCAACTTCATGACGAAGAAGACGACGTAGCGGACCAAGCCGAATAGCGTCAGCACTTCTACGGTGAAGAAGGCGGCCGCCGCGAGACCCTCCCAATGCGCGGCGAGGAAGGTCTTCCAGGGCATCTTCGCGCCGCGCTCCGGTGCCGGCTCGATGCCGTGGTCCTTGAGAATCGCTTTGATCGTGTTGCGGGCCACGTCGTGGCTCACGCCCTTCAGCCCTCCGCGGATCCGCGTATAGCCCCAGGTCGGGTTCTCGGTCGCCATCCGCACGATGAGCGCCGCGATGTCCGGCTTGGTGCTCGGGCGACCGGGGCGGCGGTGAGTGGAGCCGTCGTACTTCTTGGCCACGAGCCGGCGATACCACCGCAGGATGGTGTCGGGCGTGACGATGCCGGCGATGGACGCCAGACGTCGCCTGCCGAGGACTTTGCCCTTGACGGCCAGGCGGCGGCGTTGATCGTCGGTGAGGCGCAATCGTTGGGATTCCTGTCCCGCGCGGAGGACCCGGTTCTCCTCGAGGAGGTAGTCGATGACCGCCTGCTGCTGTCGATTGACCCAACCGGAAAACAGCAGGAACAAGAACGCGAGCGGCGGAGGCAACGAGTCCATGGCGGAAGCGTGCCCGAGCCTCTGCGCCGGTTCAAGGACGACGTCGAATTCGGCCGAAATTCCGGAGGCACACGCCCTCCTCCGGCTGCGTCGATCCGCCAATTATCGGGTGATCCGACTTCGGCGGCGTTTTCGCACCGGACGCGGAGGGCGAGAGTCCAAGCGCTCAATGGTCGAACCCGTCGTCAGGGCGAGGTTGCTGATCTGCTGCGCCATACCGAAGACAGCATCTTGCTAGATTTGTGATTGGGTCATAAAGTCTGTTGATTCATCGGGCGGACAGGTCGGGTCGTAGTCTTCACCACGCTTGCGAGAGGGTCATATGAAGGTTTCGCTTCGATTGCTACTTCCGGCAGCTGTGGCGCTAGTAGCCGTCATCAACATTGGGAGCTCGCTCAACGCTCGGATGGTTGCGAATCCGTCTGAATGGGATCCGAAGGCTGCGGCTGCGTACCTCGACGGACGGGCCACATGGTGGACGACTTGGCCCAACGCCGCGCGCGACCGCGGAACCTATTGCATGTCGTGCCATACGACGCTTCCATACGCCTTGGCGCGTCCGGAACTGCGGGGACTCTTGGGTGAACGCACACCTTCTCCTGCAGAACAGAAGATCATGGGCAACTTGCTGACGCGCGCGAAGAACTGGCGCGAGGTGGAGCCGTGGTACCCAGATCAGACGCGGGGCATTCCGAAGACCAGTGAGTCTCGAGCGATCGAGTCAGTGATGAATGCGCTCGTGCTGAGTCGACGAGACGCGGTCGCCGGCAAGATGAGCGACGAGACGCGGACCGCGTTTGACGTGATGTGGGCGCTGCAGATGAAGACCGGGCCGGAGTCCGGTTCGTGGACGTGGCTGAACTTCAAGATGGATCCGTGGGAGTCGCCGAACTCACCGTACTTTGGTGCGTCGATGGCGGCGTTGGCGATCGGTTCGGCCCCCGAGGGCTACGTGAATTCGCCGGACATCGCGGAGCGCCTGAAAGCTCTGCGCGCGTACTTCCAGCGTCAGCACAGCACCGTATCGTTGCTGAATCAACTATACGGGGTGTGGGCCTCGAGCCGCGTTCCCGATCTGCTCACGGCCGAGCAGCGGAGGGCCACGATCGATGCCGCCTTCGCGCTACAGCAACCCGATGGCGGTTGGAGCACCGTGGCGCTCGGTTCGTACAAACGATCCGACAACACCGAGAGCGACACAGGCACGGATGGCTACGCGACCGCTTTGGCAACACTCGCGTTGCAGTCCGCAGGCCTAACTGAGTCAGACGTGCGCGTGGGCAAGGGCCTTAATTGGCTGCGCCGCAATCAGGACCGAACGACGGGTCGTTGGAGGGCGGTCTCCCCCAACAAGAAGCGCGATCCCGAATCGGATCCAGGCAAGTTCATGAGCGATGCCGCGACGGCGTACGCGGTGTTGTCGCTCACGTATAAGCGCTGATCTTGACTAGCGTCCGGCGCAAGGCAGGGCGCGAAGCCACGAGAGGTACAACCCGCCGGCTTTTCGTGAGACGGATCTGGCGCGGCAGCACCCGTCCGGTGCGAAAATCCCGCCGACGTCGGAACGCCCGTGAATTGGCGTGCGATCGATGCAGCAGAGGCCGGCTTTTTCTTTTTCCTTCCGGAATACAATGCACAACATGCGAATCGCGGGATTGCTTTTCCTCGCGGGCCTTGCGTCGGCCGCCGCGCTCGATGACGCGACGATGCGGTTGAGCCGCGACATCTTCAAAGAACTGATCGAGATCAACACCACCGATTCGGATGGGAACGTGACGACGGCCGCGAACGCGATGACGAAGCGTCTGCGTGACGCGGGGTTTCCCGCCGCCGACGTGCAGGTGCTCGGCCCGACCGACCGCAAGGGCAACATGGTCGCCCGCCTCCGCGGCACCGGCGCGAAGAAGCCTGTCCTGATCATCGGCCACCTCGACGTCGTCGAAGCGAAGCCCGAAGACTGGACGACGAATCCGTTTCAGTTCGTGGAGAAGGACGGCTACTTCTACGGGCGCGGCACGCAGGACATGAAGGTCGAGGATGCGGCGCTCATCACGACGTTCATCCGCCTGAAGAAAGAAGGCTATCGCCCGGAACGCGACGTCATTCTCGCTTTGACGGCGGACGAGGAGGGCGGGACGTCGAACGGCGTCGACTGGCTGCTGAAGAATCATCGCGGTCTGATCGACGCGGAGTTCGCGCTGAATCAGGATGCCGGCGGCGTGACGACGAACAAAGGGAAGCCGGTCAACGTCGACCTCGAGGCGAGCGAGAAGCAGTACGCCGACTTCGAGCTGACCGTGAAGAATCCCGGCGGGCACAGTTCGCTGCCGACGGAGGACAACGCGATCTATCATCTCGCGGACGCGCTGGCGCGGCTCGAGCGCAACCCGTTTCCGCTGGAGCTGAACGCCGTCACGCGGACCTATTTCGAACGGCGCGCGCCGCTCGAGAACGCGCAGACGAAGACTGACATGCTCGCGATCCTGAAGACGCCGCCCGACGTGGCGGCCGTCACGCGCCTGAGCAAGGATCCGCGCTACAACTCGATGCTGCGGACGACGTGCGTGGCGACGCGGCTGAATGCGGGCCACGCGAATAACGCGCTGCCGCAGACGGCGCAGGCGAACGTCAACTGCCGCATCCTTCCGGGCCACTCGGCAGCGGAAACGCAGGAGACGCTCCAACGCGTCTTCGCCGATCCGAAGATCACCGTGCGATATCTCGGCGGCATCGGCGGCTCGGCCTCGAAGGGATTTCCGACGGTGCTGCCGCCGCCCGATGTCATGCGTCCGCTCGAGCAGGTGGCGGCGGAGATGTGGCCCGGTGCGCCGGTGATTCCCGAATTGGAAACGGGCGCGACCGACAGCATCTACACCGTCGCAGCCGGCATTCCGAGCTACGGCTTTAACGGTGTCGCGCTCGATCAGGACGACATCCGCGCGCACGGCAAGGACGAGCGCGTCCACGTCAAGGCCTACTACGATGGCGTCGATTTCACCTATCAGTTCCTCAAAGCGCTAACGAGTAGTGTCAGGCTTCAACCGGACCGTCGCTCGCTGTCAGGCCTAAAGGCCTGCGATACGTCAGTGACTCGAGGCAAGACGCCTGGTCCGAGCGACACCTCTTCCCCGAGCGGCGGCCGACGCGCCCTCGCGACCATCCGACGAAATGTTGTGACTCCACCGTAATGATGCAATAACGACGTCGGCCTCGCGACGGCCCGTGTAGACTGTTCGGCGCTAGCCCGAACTGTCTCAAGTCTCGATCGAGGGCGGGCGATCGTGCCAGTTCTCGGCCCGTTCTGTCCCGCCGACCGGCCAGGACCGATGAACGGTTGATCACGCGGCGCGCCGGTAGTAGTTGAGCAGTCCACCCAGGCGTTGCTGTCGATGGACTCGACCGGCACCGATCGTCGGCGCGCTCTCAATAAGCGCATTCCCGAGCCCTTGATGATTCCTCTCACGGCGATAATGCGCAACGAACTCGGTCACCGCTTGTCGGAAATGTTGTTCGCCCAATGGAATCATTCGGTCGAGACATTCTTCCTTGATTGAGCGCACAAACCGCTCCGCGTATGCATTCGCGTTCGGCGCCTCATACGGTGTCTGCACCACGCGAATCCCGGCCTCCTCAAGTCGTTCGCGCACCGCCTCGCTCCACTTCGCGTCGCGGTCGCAGATCAACACGCGACACGCGGCCGAATCCGCCATCGTGAGCGTTCGTACGGATCTGGCGCATAAACGCGTCGTCCGGATGGGGCGTGGTCCCGAGCACCCGCACGCGGCGACTCGCAAGATCAATGACGAAGACCGTATAGAACGTCACGAGACCTCGCCACGTCCAGACCTCAGTCGTAAAGAAATCGGCGCCTGCGATTGCTCCCCAATGGGCTCGCAGAAGCGTCTGCCACGACGTTGGGCGATGCGGCGCGGGTAACAGACCGTTGGCCTTCAAGATGCGCGCGACTGTGGACCGGCCGACTTGATGCCCCAGATTTTTCAGCGCACCCTGGATCGCGTGTACCCCCACGTTGGATTTTCACCGGCCATTCGCACCACGAGTTGCCGGATCTCAGCAAGAACGCCGCCGCGGCTGGTTCGCCTCCTCGTATACGTCCATTTGCGCGCCACCAACTGCCGGTGCCATCGCAGCAGTGTATCGGGCGTCACGATCGTCGCGAAGTCGTGCAAGGCCTGCCGACCCAGCCTATGGGCTCGTACGGCGAGTCGCCGCCGGTCGTCGTCAGTGAACCGTAGTTGTCGAGGAACGACCTGCCGCCGCAGGAAGCGATTCTCTTCGATCAGATAGGCGAGCGCCTCCCGCTCCTGGTGATCGAGCCATCCGGTGATGGCGAGGAGCAACAATCGAAGGATCGACACGTCGATCACGAGCGCGAGCTTATATCACGAACGCGGAAAGAGTGTTCGAAATGCTGTCGATCCTGAGCTGGGACATTACGGGAGTCCCAATCTGAACGCGTTCGCTGA
>JBPYEE010000372.1:0-5026 GCA_051985095.1 Vicinamibacterales bacterium
GGATCTCCTTCTTCACTTTCCACTGCCTCTCCTACGTCATCGACATCTATCGAAGACGATTCCGCGCCAATCGCGATCCAATCGACGTTGCGCTCTATATTTCCCTCTTTCCGCAATTGGTGGCGGGACCGATCGTCCGCTACAAGACCGTCGCCCTGCAGTTGGACGCCCGCAGGTTCACGCTCGGCCGTGGCTCTGTCGGCGCCCGCATCTTCATCATCGGCCTTGCCCAGAAGGTGCTGGTGGCCGACGTCGTCGCGCCGCTCGTTCAAGTCGCGTTCGATCAGGTTCACGATCGCTCTTTGGTCGAGGCGTGGATCGGACTGATTGCCTATACAGCGCAACTCTATTTTGACTTTGCCGGCTATTCCAACATGGCGATTGGCCTCGGCATCGTGCTCGGATTTACGTTCCCGCGCAATTTCCGCATACCCTACACTTCGCTGTCGATTACGGAATTCTGGCGCCGCTGGCACATATCGTTGTCCTCCTGGTTCCGCGACTACCTGTACAAACCGCTCGGAGGGAACCGCGTCTCGCCGGCGCGGACCTACGTCAACCTGGTCACCGTGTTTTTCCTGTGCGGCCTCTGGCACGGCGCAAGCTGGAACTTCGTCGTCTGGGGTCTGTGGCACGGGTGGTTCCTCGTCGTGGAGCGGCTGGCCGCGCACTCGCCGTTTCGTCCGCGCGCGAACGGCGCCCTCGCCAACGCGGCACCCGGCCGATTCGCCAATTCGCCGCTGGCGTGGCCGATCTGGCCGCACGTCTACACGATGCTGGTCGTCATCGTGGGCTGGGTCTTGTTCCGCGCCACCACGTTGACCGCGGCGGCCGGCTTTCTGAAGGCGATGGCCGGGGCCGGGCCCGTCGCCGCGACGCCGTATACGGTCGCATGGTACCTGACGCCCGAGGTCTGGCTGGCGCTGATCGCGGGCGCAATTGGATCGACGCCGTGGGTGCCGGCGGTGGGGGCGTGGATTGACCGGCAGGGGCGTCGGATGCCGGCCGTGGCCGACGCCCTCAATCTGGCGACGCTCGCGGTGCTGCTCGTCGCCTCGATCATGGAGGTCGCGGCCGGCACCTACAACCCGTTCATCTACTTTCAGTTCTAATCGTGCGCCTCGCCCTCGTGATCGTGTTTCTCGTCATCATCTCGCTGCCGGCGGCGGTCAACCTCTCGGGGCACGACGGCGCGGATCCGCACGCCGAAAACCGCGAACTCGCGTCGTGGCCCCGACTGACGCGATCGGTCTCGTCCTGGCGTGCCTACCCCGGCGCGTTCAGTGCCTGGTTCGACGATCATTTCGGCCTTCGGTCGACGCTCGTGCGCTGGTCCGGCGAGGTGCGGCTGTTCGGTCTCGGGGTGTCGCCGTCGAGGGCCGTCGCGAAAGGGGCCGACGGCTGGTTCTTCTACGCAGACGACTTCGCGGCCGAGGATTACGCGAAGGTCGCGCCGATGACGGCCGACGAGCTCGCCAACTGGCGCCTTGCGCTGAAACAGGCGCACCGCTGGCTGGCGGCGCGGCACATCGCGTACGTGTTCATGGTGGCACCAGACAAGCACGTGCTCTACCCGGAGGCGATGCCGGCCTCGCTGGCGCGCGTGGGCGACCTCTCGCGGACCGATCAACTGCTGACCACGATTCAGGATCTCGGATTCGGCGTCGATGTCCGCCCGGCGCTCTTCGCCGGCCGGACACACGAGCGGATCTACCAGCGCACCGACACGCACTGGAACGATCGCGGCGCCTTCCTGGCGTATCAGCAGATCATCCGCGCCGTCCGCGCGCGGCTTCCCGCGGTGCCACCCGAGTGGAGCCGCGACGAGTTCGACGCGGTGGAGCGCGACGCCGAAGCCGGGGACCTCGCCGGGATGATGGGGCTGCGTCGCGTGCTCCGCGAGGAGCAGCTGGCGCTCCTCCCGAAACGCGTGCGGCGCGCCATCGTCGTCGAGCCGCGCGGCGCGCCGGCAACCGCCGAGGAAGGCTATCTGGTGACGGCGATTCCCGGCTCAACGCTGCCGAGGGCGGTGATCTTCCGGGACTCGTTCGTGTCGCAGATGGCGCCGTTCCTCTCCGAGCACTTCAGCCGCGCGGTCTATGCCTGGCAGAACGATTTCGACGCCGCGCTGGTGGCGCGGGAGCAGCCCGACGTCGTTATCCAGGAGATCGTGGGCCGCCATTTGTACAGCTTCATTCCCTCCCCGGAGCTGGTGCCGGATGAAGGGGCGGCTGATCGGTCGGTTGCGCGCCTCCCGGCGCCGACGACGCGGCGCCATAGAACAGAGCGTTGAAAAACAACTTGAACGTTCCATGGGGTTGCGCGCGCCACAGGACCTCGGGTCCGAACAGGACCACTCGGCCTTTGCCGACCGGCGCCTCGACGATTGCGACCGCCTGGTCGAGGTACTGCTGGCCCCACGCCCAGCCGCTGCGCAGCGGCGCCGGAGAGTCATACCACACCACCGGCCGCACCCCGCGCAGCGCGGCTTCAGGCTCGAGCCGGAACGCGGGGCTTTCGTCGAACATCACCAGCGCGTGCGGCTCCATGCCGTACGCGACGGGATTGTTCGTGTCGACGCGGGCGTCGAGGATCGACCCCGGGACGTAAAACTTCTCGCGCGGCAGCGGCCGCGACACGCCGTTCACGGTTTCGACGAGCGCGTTGTCGATCGGCAGTCCGATGTGCCGGCCGAACGCGGTGGACGATCCGATGGTCACGATGGTGCCGCCGTTCTCCACGAACTTCTTGAGCTCCGGCACGGTTCGGGCGACCGTCACCCGCCCCAGCCAGCCGCGAAATTCGGGTGGAATCGAGTCGGCCGCCGGCTGCCCGCCGCCTTCGCCGCCGCGACCCCGGCCGCCGCCCTCGGCCGCCGGGATCCCGCCGTCGACGAACACGAGCACATCGAACCGTGCATTCAAGTTGCCCGCATCGAGCGTTTGCGGATAGACGACCTCGAAGGGAAACTCAAACTGTTCGAACAGCCAGCGCGTCCATCCCGACGGCATCGATCCGCCGTATTGATCCCAGAGCCCGATCCGGACCGGTTTCAGTTTCATCATGGGTGCCGCCGGGCGAGCGGCGACGGCATCGAAGTTCAGGCCCTTGTCGGCCGCGAGCTTCTGGAGGATCGGCAGCGTCGACGCCTTCGCGGTGATGTACATCGTCCCGGTCGGGTACGGCCGGCCGTTCGCCGTGACGCCGGCGGTCAGCCAGTAGACGTCCTCGTTCGCTTTCAGGAGGCGGTTCACGGCGACAAACGCGTCGTTCACCTGGTGGCTGAGCAGATAGCCGGCGGCGCCCGGCGTGCTCGCCACCGTTCCCTTCGGCGGGGCAATGAGATCGGGAATCTTCTCGAACGGCCCGTCGAAGGCGTCGAGGATTCGGTCGAACTTCACGCCCATCGAGTACGACAGGTTGTAGCCGGTCACATCGTACGGCGGCCGCGGCGGACCGCCCGGATACGGAATGTCGTCGGGATGATCCTGTGGTTCGAACATGTCCATGACGTGCGGCCGGTACGGTTGCGCCGTCTTGACGACGTAGGAGCCGGCCGGATACTGCTTGCCGTTGACGGCAAACGGCGCCGTCGCCCGGTGCACCGTGACCCCGCCTTTGATCAGGATGTTCATGAACTTTGTCGCGGTGAGGAAGTCCGGCTGATCGGAGGGCAGGATGAAGCCACGCGGATCCCGCGTGTTCGGATCGTGCAGCACCGTGCTGTAGAGCGCCGCGGGCGCCGTCCCGCCGCGGCCGGCGGACTCCGATCCCATCGCCGCGTGCACGGCCGCGATGCGCTTGGGATGAATCGTCCACGTGTCGCGGCTCCCGCGTTCGATTGAATTCTTCGCCATCCGGTACATGTTGAAGAGGAAGTCTTCCTTGCGCTTCGACGCGATGTCGAGCACGGCGTAGTTGTCCGTGACCGAGTACTCGATCGCGGTGCGGAACTTGAACGGACCTGGCGCGATTGGATTCGGCACGTCGCCGCGCGGGAGCTGCATCTCGGGCACGAACGGGATCTCTACCGGCGTCGGGTTGCCGATCGTTTCGGTCAGCAGTCCAATCTCGTTGTGAAAGTACGAGGTGGTCCGCATACCGCCGTTGTACCAGGTGGAATAGGTCGATCCCGACCGCATGACCGCGCCCGGCTTTCCCTCTGCGGCGAGTCGCGTGTGGATCGCCGACCCCACCGTGTCGATGCCGAGAACGACCAGCGGGTCGAAGTTGTAGTTGTACGGGTCGCGGAACGGCGGCGCGAAGAGGACGGCGCCCGGGGGGCCGGTCTGGTGGTGATCGAAGGTGATGACGGGATACCACTCGCGGTACAGCACCCGGTTCTCGTTGGTGCTCTCCGCCATGTTCATCATGTAGAAGTCGCGGTTGTCGTCATGGCCGACGTACTTCTGATACAGGCGCGGGATGCCGCTCGTCGTCCGCCTGGCGACGTCCGGCGGACGCATGTACCAGTTCGACACGAGCTCCATGCCGTCTGGGTTGATGATCGTGCAGAGGATGATGTCGTCGTTCAGAATCCGGATCGTCTCCGGATCGGTCTGGGCGTTCAGGCGGTAGACGGTTTCGATCAGCTGCTGCGCGCCGAGCACCTCGCTTGCGTGAATGCCGCCGTCAATCCAGATCACGGCCTTTCCTTGCAGCGCGAGCTGATGCGCCTGCTCGTCCGTGATCCCGTCGGCCATGGCGAGTTTGCGGTTGATCTCCTTGAACTGCGCCAGTTTCCTGTGATTCTCCGGCGACGTGATGATCGCGGTCAGTTCGGGGCGCCCCTCCTCGGTCTTGCCGATCTCGACGACGGTCATCCGATCGGATTCGTCGTCGAGCTTGTGCAGATACTCGGTGTATTGCGTGTAATTGGCGAGGTAGTAGTCATCGCCGATGTCATGACCGAAGAAGGCTTTCGGCGTCGTCAGCTTGGGCGCCCGCGACTGCGCGTGCGGTGCTGCGATCCCGAGCGCGCACGCGACCGCGATCAGGCAGAAAAACTTTTTGAGCATGCCGGATC
>JBPYEE010000373.1:0-5535 GCA_051985095.1 Vicinamibacterales bacterium
GCATGAATGGCCTGGCCGCGGCGCGCGTCCTCAAGAAAACGCAGCCGGAGGCGGCGATCGTGACGCTGACGCGCCATGCCGACGAGGCCTATCTGCAGGAGCTGCTGCGTGCCGGGGTCTCGGCGTACGTGTTGAAACGGAGCGCTCCGGCCGAATTGCTGCACGCGATCCGCGCCGCGGCAGCCGGCGGGCAATACCTCGACTCGACGTTGACCGCCCGGGTCACCGCCGGATTCGTCGGGAAGGAAGGAAAAGGAGCGAAGAAAGCTTCGACGAGCCTCTCGGATCGTGAAGCCGATGTCCTGCGCCTCATCGCAGCGGGGTACAGCAACAAGGAAATCGCCTCCCGGCTCGATCTGAGCGTCAAGACCATCGAAGCCCACAAGGCGAATGCAATGCGCAAGCTGGATCTCGGCGGCCGCATCGACATCGTGAAGTACGCCGTGTTGCAGGGGTGGTTGAACAACGCGTGACGTGACCCGATTGCCGTCGTTAGGGATTCTCCCTAGCCCTCGTGCGGCACCTTCCCGATAGCCTCCGGCACCGCCTCGATTCTAAATTCTCGCCATTCCACCGGGAGCATGATCGTGGACAATCCGCCCCTCTCACTCATTACCGGCGCGGAGCTACTTCCAGCGTTGCCGGGTGCGGTGCCGTGGCCGCTGAGCGATGTGGTCTTCACGTCCGGGTGCGAGGTTGATCTTCGTCTGGCGCAGATGGTCCAGACGAACATCCTTCTCGTTGGTCCCGAACCGGCGTTGTCGAACGTCCTCGCCTGGATTACCGCCGACGGCCACGAGGCCGTCGTGATTGACCGCACCCTGGCAGGCTTGCGGCTGCCCTCACCGGCCCCCATCGCAGGCCCGGTGGTCCTGCGCGACGTCGACACGCTCACATTAGAAGAACAATTCGCTTGTCTTCAGTGGCTCACGCGGACGGGCCGCCACGTGCGCGTCATCAGCGCCGCCTCCCGTTCCCTGCTGCCGCTCGTTGAAGCGCGTGCGTTCAGCGCCGCCCTGTACTACCGTCTGAACACCGTCTGCGTCCATCTGGCATAGGGGTTTCTGAACCCTTCGCCCCGGGGGCGGTGAAGGCGGCGGCATTGCCGGTCCAATCACGGAATTGGCTGGTCGGTTTGTCCTCCGATTTCGTCGCGTCGCGCGCCCGCCGCGCAAACAAATGTGGGTCTATGAGTTACCGCCGATCGTGCGGCGTCGCGAAGCGGTACTCCCTTTGCTCCCTCCGGCAGCGGGCTCTTCCCGCATACGGCGAGAGGAGGGGTGCGTGCGCACGACCAGGGCCAAGAAGCCATCGCGGCCGATTCAATACCTGCTCTCTGCCGATCGGACGCTGAGAAAGCTCTCACTGAGGCGATTCACAGGCCGCGCCCGAACGATCAAACGTTCGCGTTCGTTGCGAGTCCGACAGGGCCGCCAAGCGAAAGGCTCTCGCCGCGAGCCGGTCAGCTCACACATCGTCCTCATGCTCGCGCTTGTGGGCATTGTCGCGGCAGCCACGCTGATTGCGGGTCGCCGGCCGTCCCAGTCTGCCGATCCTGGATCGCCCTACACCGACAGGGACACGACCGAATCAGGGCAGGAAGTCGCAGCGACGCCGTCGAATTCGGGTGTGCAGCAGGCGGGCACGGAGGCGCCCTCGACTGGCGTGCGGGTGGCCGACAGGCCGATCGAGCGCGAACCGCGCGCGGTGATCGGTGCCAACGCCGCACCCGCACCCGCCGCGACTGCGGTCAGTGGCGCGATTGCGAGCAGGTTGGAGCGCGTGCCGGAAGTCAAACCGCAGGGGACCGCACCGCTGTCGTCCGACGATTCGGTCGGGTCCATGCCATTGGTCGACGGCCTGACTGCGCCGTCTGTCACAATCACGGGCTGCGTAGAACGGACTCGAGACACGTTCTGGCTCAAGAACACCTCTGGCGCGGATGCGCCGACCTCGCGAAGCTGGAAGTCCGGGTTCCTGAAGCGACGTCACCAATCCGTCGAGCTCGTGGATCCGACGCACGAATTGAAGCTCACGGATTATGTCGGGCAGCGCGTCGCCACGACCGGCACGCTGTCGAATCGGGAAATGCGGATGCGCTCGCTGCGCGGGCTTGCGACTGCCTGTGACTGACGGGGGGCGCAGCCCGCGAAAGCCGTCTTTCGGGAGTGCGTTAGTGTGCGACGTCGACCGGGTGTTTCAGAGAAAAGCGAAACACCGTCTCGGCGGCCACATCGACATTTTTCTTGCCGGTCGTAGCGGCGACGCCGGCTCCGCCGGCCGCGCCGACGCCGGCTCCGATCGCGGCGCCTTTTCCGCCGCCCGTCAGGCCGCCGACGACGGCGCCCAGACCCGCCCCCCCGCCGATGAGTTCGAGGTTGCGTTTCTTGTGAGCCTCGGTGGCTCGGCTGTCGACCGACGTGACGACCGGATAATGCTGCCCGCTCAAGTCGAAGCCGTCGAGTGTGATGTCCAGGACGCCACGGCCTTCGAGGCGGCCGGATGATCTGGAGACGATCACATGGCCAGTGAACCTGGTGCGGACCGGCAACACGTCGGTTCCGTCGACGGCGATCGGCTGGTCGAGAACGGCCACGAACGGATCCCCGGACCGGTTGCGAGCCGTCGAGAGCGCCCGGTCGAGACGCACGGTGAATACCGTCCCGGCCGGGAGTCGGACGCGCTGCGGTCCGGCGTCCTTCGGTGCGCGGCCCTGCAGAGCGGGCGTGCCGCTACCGCCACACGCAGTCACGGTCAGCGTCACCGCAATCGGGGCAAACCAGTTCTTCGTCACCACATGACCTCGTCTGCCACGATCGTCGCTCGACCGCTAGAGCGACCGGCTCACCGATCGCGACGGAAATCCCGATCCCGGTCGCGATCCGAATGGTGATCGTGCTCCATCCGGCCGCGTTCGCCATCCCAGAAGCCGGTGTAGAAGCGCTCGCCGTCGTGGCGAGGCGCGACCCATCGCGCGCGGTCGTACGGCGGGCGGGTCCAGTACCCGTTGTGCCACTTGTAGTGGTTGCCCACGGGATACCAATACCCCTCGACCCACACGAATTCAGGGCCCGGTTGCGGCGGCGCCACAGCGACCACGCGCGGCGGCGGCGGCGGTCCGATACTGATTCCGATCGAGACCTGCGCCTCGATCTTCGATCCGAACGCAACGAGCATCACGACAAGCGCCGGCACGCTTTTCCCGTATCTCATGCTGTGACCCCGGTAAGCCCGCTTCGCCGCCGCGCACGCGCAGGCGGCGGATACGGCGAGTCAGCGGAGTGCTTCAGCGACGGTGCAACGGCTGTGCCTGTTGCGGCGCGCACTCGGCGATGCAGAGCGGGTCAGCGCGCGAGCGACGGGTGACAGATTCGAAAGCGGAGGCACAATTTGGGCGGAGCGGGCGGTGAGGAGTCGGCGAGCGCCGCTATTGAGAAGAAGAGGGCCAGTCCGGCACGGTTTCTCGCAGGATTTCCACGATGGCGGCGCGATCACGCTCGGAGCGTCGGTCGTTTGCGCTGGCACTGCCGTCGGAAAGAACCTCCCGCATGCGTTGGTACACCGCCAGGCGCACCTCGCGTGGCAACGACCGGAATGCGGCCGAATAAATCATGTAGCTGCACGGATACTTCAGGAGCCGACGTGCCAGATCGAGCTGGCGCAGCGATCGGCCGCGACTGTCGAATGGCCCCTGGGCTTCGAATCGTTGCGCAAAGCCCGATGTGCCGCTGATCGGGGCTGTGAGCGGTTGCTCGTCGACAAAAAGCAGATAATTGACCAGCTCGCGGATGGCGTCCCGAAGGGGAGCGCTCGCCGGATCGAACCGGTGCTCGTAGGCCGCGATGCGAGCTTCCCACCCGATCCGGGTAATCAGATTGGTCATGTGGCCTTGATGTTCGAAGACCAGCAGGGCCACGATGTCGCTGAGCGGTGACAGATATCCCTGGTGATCGAAGGTGTCGATCGAGGGGCGGTTGAGCGTGCGATCCGAAACGATCGTGTCCGGGGTGTCGCCGCGGAGCACGACCGCGTTGCCGAGGTGCCGCATCGACCCGTGTGTGCCGGTCACGTACCATCCCCCCCATCGCTTCGTGAACGGAGTGCGATCGTCAGCATCGTAGCTGCCGAACTGCGACAGCGGCAGGCCATCCGGCGCGACGAAGACGCTGCGCACCAGCATGCCCGGGACATGCAGGGTGTTGTAGGCCACATGACAGCGCAGACAGGACGAAGGCCGGTCGAACTGCACGCGTCCCTGCGGCTTCTGCTCGATCGTGTAAAAGATCACGCCCTGTTCCGGGTCGTGCACCGCAAATTCGAGCAGCGGAGCCCCGCGGATATACCCGACCGTCACGCTGTCGTTGAAGAAAATCGCCCTCGGATTGTCGGGTCCGGTGTGCAGCCCCTGCACGCCCGTTTTCGACATCACCAGCATCTGCGACTCGCGCGGGACCTGGAGGGCGTCGAGCGCTGATCGCAGATAGCCGGTCTCCGCGTCGAACGTCAGTCGGACCGTTCCCGCGTCCATCTGGCGATTCAGGCCGACGATGGCGTCGCTGGTGGGCCGCGAGGCGTACTCGATCGCCGGATGCGTCAAGGCCCGGGGCAGCGCGCGCTCTGTCAGCTGCCCGAGGGCCACCGCGACGGTCGTCGGGACCGACGCAACGGCCGCGACCAGCGCGACGATCGGCGAACGACGGCGGCGGAGCATGATACCGGCTAGATTTGCGCCACGCGTGCCATTTGAAGACAGAGGAGCGTCGCGTCACGCGCGCCCTGGACGACGAGCGTCTTGCCCTGGGCCGCCAGCCCGGCGCAGGCGTCCTCGATCGCCTGAATTCCGGCGCTGCTGATGTAATCGACGTTTGAAACATCCAGCACGACCCGGGTCGCCGTTCGGCGGCCCGCCGCGGTGAGCGCGGCGGCGAGCTGCGGAGCGGCCGCGCTCCCGAGGCGGCCGGCTGCGATCAGGACGACGGAGTCGGGGGTGGCAGCCTCCTCACTGGTCCTGAAGAACCAGGCAGTTGCCGGGAGGCGCGAAGGATGTGTCCCGCCGGTGGCCACCATTGATAAGCTTACCAACTTCTTGGACCCAGCCGTGTATTTAAACCAGGATGACGCTGACGTCGCGGCGGTGCGCCGATGCCTTGATGGCGAGGCGGCGGCTTTTGAAGACCTGGTGCAGCGATACGAGCGGCCGCTCTTTACCGTCGCTCTGCGGCTGCTCGGGCGCTCAGACGAAGCCAGCGACGCCACGCAGAACGCCTTCATCAAGGCCTACACGCGCCTGGACACGTTCGATACGACCCAACGGTTTTTCAGCTGGATCTACCGCATTCTCAGGAACGAATGCCTGAACGTGCTTCGCGCCGCGCGCACGTGGGAACCACTCTCTGATGACCTGGTCGGGCCGTGCGCGCCGGTCGACGTGATTGAGGAGGCCGAGCGGCAGCGGGCCGTTCAGCAGGCATTGATGTCGTTGTCGCCCGAGTATCGTGAGGTGATCGTGTTGCGGCATTTTGCGGAGATGTCCTA
>JBPYEE010000374.1:0-7475 GCA_051985095.1 Vicinamibacterales bacterium
GTTCGGACCAGCGGAGCACGCGCAGGGCGCGAAGAGTATTCCATCGGCTCGGTCGGCCCTCCCCATCATCAATCTTGACCGGCATCACGCCGGGATACCGGGTGTCAAGCGGCCACCAGCCGTCTACGTTGCGCCTGGACGCAACCAGCGCGATCGCCTCGGCGACCCGTTCGTCCGGCGCGACCCCGGCGCTCCTCAGGTACTCGAGTCCGCGCAGGACGTCGTAGTGCCACCACGTCGGGAACGCGAAGCGCGTCCACGCCGCACCGCCCTTACGATCTTCCTCGATGACCGCGCCAGTCGACCGGCGCCGCATCAGGCGGCGTTCAAGGAGGTACTCCTGTCCGCGGCGACGAGCTTCAGTCACCGCCGGAATCGCTGCACCCGCCCGCTCGCACTCGAGCAGTGCCTCCAGGGCGCAGATCGTCGTGTTAAACGAGGACCGAGTTGAGCGGTTCGGTGCCTCGCAGTTCCAGCCGCCGTCGGATAGTTGCTCGCCGAGCAGACGACCGACGATAGAGCGCACGTCTTGGCCGAAGTACGCGCCAGCCGTCGCGACCTGCCCGTTGATGCAGGGTTCAACCTCGCCAGCGAAGAACGTATTGCAGCTACATTCTTCCGGACCGCAACCCTGCCACGTCACACGATCGCGGACGAGGCCCACCGCGCGCCGTGCCTCCGTGCTCTCGGGATCGAGACCGAAATCCCGCAGTAGCAACAGCGCATGCATCGTGGAATTCCACCCGCGGTTCCACGCCGCGCCGCTCCACCGGCCGTCGGCCGCCTGGAGCGCAAGCAGCTCGGCACCCGCGCCCTCTCTGGCGACCCGCGCCCGCTCCGCTGCCACCTCCTCCGCGGGCGCACCGGCCAAATCGCGCATCACTTGCCAGCGGATCGATGGGTCCGAGTCGAGCAGCCAGTCGACGATGCTCACGAGTCTCCCTCCGACAGTAGGATGCAGCGATCGATGGGCATCATGGTCCCGCCTCCCTGATCATCCTCGACACCATAGTACCTGCCGCGTTCTGGAACCCTGCTATGGACGGCGCGACCCTGCTCAAGATACGGAGCGAACTGCTTGCGCAGAAACAGGTTCGCCGCCACCAGCTGGGTGCGTGAGTACAGCGTCCGGAATTCAAGGCGTGCAGCGTCGACGGGCACCTCGACGACGGTGCGGCAGAAGCGGACGACGGAATCGCCGCGTGGTTCAAGAGCGTACGCGTTCAACGGCCTGCGCCCATCGGCTGAGGCCGTTGAGAGTTTTTGGCCAAAATCGACGGGAATCGCAGACGGCCGGGGCTTTTTTGCGGACGACAACGCCGAGATAGGTGGCGATTGCGCGTGCGCCCCGCATTCATGGCGAACTCAAGAAGTTGGGCATTGAGATCGCCGAGACCACCGTCGCTCATTTTCGTCTTCGGCACTGTTGACTCCGCTTTCCCGTTGCACGCCGCCTGCGACTTTGGTATTCAAGAGCGCGTTTTCTGTCTAAACGACTACCCCTCCCTTTCGTGAAATGGCGAGCATGGGTTCGTCTGCCGTTCCCTTGGCGCGCAAGGAGCATCCCCTGAATCAAAGGCCCGGGGTCGATGAGAGATCCATCGGAACCGAAGGAGGATGAACGATGAAGAAGATTCTCCGGCGTCGACGGGTCCTGGCGTGCGTGGTGGCCATTGGTTATGTGGTCTGGGTATCTTCCGAGTCCGCGTGAAAGCCGACGATAGCGGCGCGGGGCAGAGTTGGCTTCAATGGGGACGCAACGCGCAGCATACAGGCGCGATCGATGTCGAGGGACAGCCTCTCGGCCGACTCGTGGCCGACATCACCTACGATCCCCTCGTGCCAGATGAGCAGGCGTTCACGGACCACAGCCCAAGGCGCTGCCCCGGTTCAAGGACGATCTCAAGGGGTCTCAATTAGGCCGAATTCCGGACGTACAGACCTTCGGCCAACGGCGTCGATCCGCCAATGATCGGGTGAGCCGACGTCGGTGGAGTTTTCGCACCGGGCGGGACGCGATCCGACACTGAAGCAACGCGTCGACCTTAACGTTGTGTCACTCGTTCATCATGTTCGCGAACGAGCCGACTTGTCCTTCGCATGTGGAGGTGAAGCGCACGTCCGACGCCGCCGTTCAGGGCACCACGACGTCGTTTATTCCACCTCGAACGAGCCCTCAATAAGTACTTCGTGAAATTCAAGGTGCGTATTGCCGTCAGTCGTGAGGACGGCCGTTACGCCCGGACCGCCCTTTTGCGCCACAAAGGTGAACGGCACCGCCATTCCCGCTCCGAGGCCCGTGATTGTCGCCGAACCGGTCAGGGTAACCACATTGCCCGAGACCTTTGCGCCCGTTACCTCGCCAGTGACGTACATCGCGTTCGTGGTGAAATCAGCGCTTCCTACCCCGGTTGCGGCTCGCGGTGCGCGCGCTAAGCACTCGAAAGAGCCCGCAACGCCGTCGCCTACGGATGCTGCGTGAAATGCGACCGTCGTCATCACAGGCACAAACCCGCCAGCACTGCCAGTTCCTCCTTCGATCATCGTCGTCCCCCCGCCTCGAGCAATCACTCGAGCGGTCGTTTCCGCGCCTCGTGCAGATTGAGACAGCGTCCCTACAATCAACAACACTACGACCACCGCCGCTACCGAGAACGCCACTTGCCGCGCGCTCATCACGATTTTGAACATATACCCTCTCCGGTTGTTAGGCGGCTTATCGTCCGCGCCAAGCATCAGCGAAATCAAGTCTCTTTTTGGCCGTCGGCTTTCAATCCTGAACGTGCGACGGTTGGGCAGCGCCTACCCATCAACGTTCGAAGCAATCGCGAAATGCCCTCAAGAGACAGACTTTAGTCATCGGCTTCGCCGACAATTGGTTTGCCGCCGCAGACGTCCCAAGGATGCATTTGCAGATTTGTCATTGAGGCCTTGACTGACAGGCGACTGAGCCATATCGTAACGCAACTTACTCCACGCGTCGGGCTTCGAATAGGGAACGAACGTGACACCCGTGCAGCGTCAGATGTGTTCCGGTTCGAACCTTACTGCAATCGCTTTTTTGCCGCGCCGTGAAAGATTACGCGTACGATTCGCAACCAACTTTCTGGCTGCGCTTGTGAATCTTCTAACTACGAGGTGGTGCTCAAAGCGAATGAACTTTCACCTTTTGCCGCAATAGATCAACAGGTCATTCGATGTCGATCGACGATCTGAGGATCGGACACTCGAATATGATCGGGGCGACGGAGCTGACGGCTCATGTCGACAATGAGATTGTCGAGTCTGAACGGGGTCAGTCCGTGGTGATACCTTCAGCTGCGACCGACCACTTGGTCGCAGCCACGGTAAGAATAAGAATCCTTGCGAGATTGGGCATCGCAGGAATTCTCCGTATTCACTCCGCAAGGACTTCAATATATGGTCCCCAACCTCGTAGTGTGCAGTTATCCGTAGGTGAAGTGGTTCTTCGGCTGATCCGCTACTCGTCAGTTTAGGAAGAATGTCAGATACGTAGTCGGCAACGTCGCCGGCATGACCATCGAAGGGGGAGACAGCCGACCTGACCGGCAAGGCCAGCATCACTGGGTTGGGGAGGGTCAAATGTACTCTCAGGTTCGTCATGCACAAACGTGGGCTTGGGGGCCAGTTCGACGTTTACCGTCGACACATTGACGACTTCCTTCAATGAAATCCTCGCGCAAGGCTATTTTCACGTTTCGTCCCAGCATGGAACTCAACGTCCTGGTACGGCTACTCCTCATCACTGCCTCGCACTCGTGCCTGGATCGTTAGTAAAACACGGGATTGAGAACAAAGGCCCCGAACGTCGCTCAGATAAGGAGCTGATACATGAGAACCAGAATGATCACTGTGCGCGGTGTGGTGATGATGGTTGGCGCAGGCGCCGTTGTGCTCTCCCTCTCCTCGAAGGTGGCGCGCGGAGATGAAGACGGTTTGAGGATCCGCTGGGACGTCCAACACTACCCGAACTTCGTGCTTCAGCCAGGCGGTGAAGCGTTTGCCGACGCCGTCGACGGCTCCAGGATCAGATTCACCGGTTCGGGTACCTTCGAGACAGATGGACGCCATGTGACCGGAGGGGGGACCTGGGAAACCTTTAGTGCGGCCAATGTTCAGACGGGAAGCGGAATGTACAAGGTTGTGAACCTCGTCAGTTGGCACGTTGCACCTGGTACCGTGCCGTGCCCGCCAATCACCGACGACATCGCGCCGTGCGCTGACGCAAGGGCCGGCCTTGCGGTCCTGCAGATCCAGTACGCCGACGGAGGTCTGGGCAAGCTCGTCGTAAGTTGCCACTTGCCCGTCGGATCGCCCGCGTCCGTCTACGAGGGGATAACCGTTTCAAAGGGATTCGTCGACTACTCAGACCCCGAGAACCCAGACCTGACGATGAACGGGACTATCTTCCACGTCATCCCCAGAGACGAGGATTAGGCAGGTTCTGGAATAACAGAGCGTGTGCGGCGCGGTCCACACTCAGCCGCCGCATACTCGTCCGCCGCACGCTCGCGTCAGACAGGAACGCTTCGGTGCGAAGCCGGGTCGGGTTGGAGGGGTAACCAGAGGGTGTGTTCATGGATTCTCCATTCCCTCTGGTTTCTTGTATCTCGTTGCTTTTAAACGAGTCGGCTCCTCAGGCTGGACTCGAACCAACAACCCTCCGGTTAACAGAGCCGTGCTGCCATTTCGGTCGGTGCGGCTCTGTTCTGTCTGTTGAGGATTTTCATCGATTGATTCCGGTCCGTTCGGGTGCGCATCGGTGAGGACCAGTGCAGTTTGTCTTATCGTCTCAGGACATGGCCGCCGGATCCGACGCGAGATTCTCCGACGGTCCGACCTTCAGAACTGCGTTCAGACGAGTGAAAAACCACCCGGATGCAATATCTGCGGAGTACAGCCCCGCCGACAAAGCCGTACGGTTCATTTCGGTGTTACTTGTAACTCTGGCATCCCGCTCCCAGCCTCAGTCTGGAGGTCCAGTTTCCGCCTCATTCCCCAGAGTTCCGTGTTGCTCGCGCTCTACAAGGAATTCAAGAACGCGATTAGCGCGACCTTTTCGTCATCCGATAGGCCGATATTGAAGCGCTGGTCGTAGAAGTTTACGAGTTCATCGAGAGTGGCCGCAGCGCCGTTGTGAAAATAGGGCGCGCGTGCAGCCAAGCCGCGAAGGATTGGGCCTTTTCCGCGATTGAGGTCGCTGCACGCGCCGCTGATCAATGCCTTGCCCGGATCCGATGTGTAGAACGAGACTGGTTGGCCGCTGAACGGCGCAGGGCAGCCGCTAATGAGATAGATCGGCAGATCGGGGACGCTGAGTTGCGCGAGCGCCGCGGCGATACTCGAATCTGGCTCGTAGGACGCGGACACCGTATTGGGCGCATGGCTGGTGGCGATGTCCAGCGGCAACGGCAGAGAGTGGTTGCCAACATTTGGCGTATCGTGGCAGGTGGTACACGTGCCGACGACAGCAGGCGGTTTACCCACCTGCGCATTATCGTTTAGCCCTCTCACATTGGTAATCTCGAATGTTTTCGTGTTGAAGATCGTTTCTCCTTTTGCGATCCGTTCGCGCGCCTGTAAATATCTTTGGGTGGATATGCTGTCCAGGCCGTCCCAAGCCCCAAACAGCGTAAAGGCCTGCGAGTTGAACGCGCCCGGCGTCAACGAATCGTTGAGACCCGGGTAAAACGGTTGTTGGCTCACCAAAAACGGCCCACCCCCGGCACCTCGCGTGTCAAGGGATCCCGCAAAATTGTCACGGGCCTGAGCGGAGAAGAATCCCAGCTCCAGGTCCACGATTGACTGAACCTGGTCTACCGTTGGGGCGGCAAGCGCCTGGGCATGGCCAAGAGTGGCATCGACTGCCTGATGCGCCAGATCGGCTCGCAACAACGTCATGAAAGTCGATGGGTCGTTCAGCAATCCCTGACCGGTCGCGGCGTTTACGACAGACTCGCGGCCGTCGAACATCACCGCGGTCAGGAAACGCAAGTTCGTCGCCGGCAGCGGCCGTCGATACACCGAGACGATTTGTTGGCCGCCCTCATCGACGATCGCGCAGTGATACGGGTCATGGGCGACTGAAATCGTATACTCCGCATTCTTAGGAACCGGCAGAAAGACGCGCACAAGTCCGTGACTCAGAAGCAGGCTCCGGCTGGTCGCGTCGCCAGGCGTGGCGTCGGGACAGTTGGCGCCATCAATCGCCGCAAACACGGGATCGGTTCCCTGGGTGTTCACGAATCGCGCCTGGAGTTCGGCCGGCGCCAGGCCAAGAGCATTCCCAGCAACGTGACAACTGGCACACGTGCGCCCGTTGGTGCCGAGGCTCTGAAAGAATGGATTCGTCTGATCGATCGCACCGTTGACGTTAAAGGTCGCGACCTGTCCCGTTGGATCCTGAAAGAGAAACAAGTTTGGAATAGCGGCCCGCGCGATCGCGGCCATGACGACGATTCCAACGGCGATGGTCCCGCCACGTCTGAACCAAAGACGAATTCTCATACGGCCCTCTCTCATATGTGCGAACACACCGCTGGCCGGTCGACTGGCCTCTGTCGCTTGGACGTCTCGTCGCTCCTCTTGACCTGAAACCCCTCGAATCACATAGCGGAATCGGCGCGCAGATTTGGCGGGCTGGCGAACCTTCCTTCAGGCTCACCGTCTAGAAAACATCAATGCCGATGTCGATAAAAGGGTGTCCGCTTGAACACTCGAGCGCCTCTCATTCCGCGCGAGGCAGGCGAACTCGCGCCGACGGCGACGAGGTACGTAAATGGTTTTCTCGGCCGACGGCGTCTCGTGCCGCTAATAGTCGGCCAGATGATTTTGCGCGTGCCATGGTCGAGGCTCTGACCGTTGCGGACCTCCGTCGAGGGCGATTGCGAGCGAAGCACCAGTGAGGTGGTCGTTGAACAGAAATGTCGAAGGGCTGCATGGTCGTCCGTAGGGAAAAGCGCAATTGGCGGACGAAGGTGGCGGTTGAGCTAGAATCGGCCCGGACGCCGCGAAAAAGGGCGTGTGTCAGGGGTGCACAGTGGAGGGTCGTGTCACGGAGCTCTTGCGGCGTGCCCGGGATGGCGATCGCGTCGCCGCCGATGAACTAATGCCCATCGTGTACCGCGAGCTATACGCCATCGCGCGCCGGCAGTTCAGCAGTGAGCGGCCGGGCCACACGCTCCAGCCAACCGCGCTCGTCAACGAGGCGTACCTGAAGATCCTCGGATCGCGCGCGGGATTCCCGGATCGCGCCCACTTCCTGGCGTTCGCCTCTCGGTTGATGCGCAGCGTTCTGGTGGACCATGCGCGTGCCCGGAATGCAGGGAAACGGGGCGGACATGCCCCGAAGGTCCCGATGGACACGGACTTCGAAATCGCGGTCGACAATGGCGATCACTTGATCAGGCTGCTGGATCTGAGCGGCGCAATCGATGCGCTCGCCGAGGAGCATC
>JBPYEE010000375.1:0-5377 GCA_051985095.1 Vicinamibacterales bacterium
GGTGCTCGTCGACCCGTCGAAGATCGTCGGCACGCTGACGTTCACGGGGGTCGGTGTTTCGGTGAACGCCGCCAGTGGCGTGCCGGCGGGCGGCAGAATCACGCCGACCGGAACCAGCCGAACGACCGCGAAGGTTGGCGTGGCGGTCTGCGTGTCGAACACGGCCGGCGGCCCGGTTGGCGTCGCGAGGATCTGCACGCAAATCCCGGGAAGACCGTTGCACGTGCCGCTGCTGCCCCCGTTGGGCTGTCCGGGTGCCGTGTAGACGACGGACGCGACGCCGTTGTTATTCGTGACGACGGTGCGCGCTGACAGAGTGCCGAAGTCCTGCGCGACGCCGTTGATCGCCATGTCAATCCGAAAGGCCTGCGCCGCGACCGGGCGGCCATCCGGACCATTCATCGTCACCGTGATCTTGGATTGCGACCCGCCATCCTGCGTCACCGTGTCGGGAAGCGCCGAGACCGACGTGGCGTACGCGAACGTCGAGGGGCCGCTGAGCGCCGGGGGTTCTGTCTGGTGAACGCCGCACCCGGCCAGCGCGATCGCCGCCACGACACACGCGGTCCGCCTGAATCCATTCATGGACTACTGGTCTCCGAAATTCGCGAAATCGATCTGGATGGTGCCCATGACGCTGACGGCGTTGCCGACCTGGTCGGTGCCGTAGAACGTCACGTTCGCGAGCGTCGTGATGATCGCGTTGGAGTTGACGAGTTGAATGAGGGGAGACTCCTCTTTCGCAATCGTCCTCACCAGCTCGAAGCCGAGCGTCAGCGTCCCGTTGTAGGGCACGGTGCCGGTCGCAGCGCCATCGAACGGATACGGGACGTCGACCCCGGGGGTGTTGTGGCCGTCGGCTCGCACGTACGCGACGTGTACGCGCGTGATCGTGACGGAGTTGTTGGACGTCGGTGTCGCCGGCGCCGCCGCCGTGCCGATGTCTTTGAGCGCGATCGAGAGGATCGCCTGGCCGACGTCGTTGTACACCGTTGGACACGGGCTCTGGATGGAACAGGCGCCGCCCGACGTCACGAGCACTTGCACGTCGGAGTCGAGCGTCCCGGTGAGTTGGCCGGCGCCGTGGCCTCCACCCGGCGCCCCCTGCAGCGAATTGAGCACCAGGTACACCGGCGAGCGGCCAGACCGCGCGACGTCGCCGCAGGCGGCGCACGCCAGCGTCGCCGCTGCCACCACGAGTCGTCGGTTCACGGCGCGCGCGCGCGGGTTCGTCGTCATCGGCTAGCTCTTGAGAATGCGCGGCGTGATGAAGATCAACAGCTCGGTGTTCTGGTCGTTGATCGTGTCGCGCTTGAACAACCACTTGAGCAGCGGCACCTGTCCGAGCCCCGGCGTGCGGTCGGTCTGGGCCTGCTCCTGGCTCACGTAGATCCCGCCGATGACCGTCGTCTGGCCGTCGATGACCAGCACGCTGGTATTGGCGCGCTGCGTGTTGATCGGCGGAATGCCGTTGATCGCGCGCGTGAAGTCCGGTTGGCTGTTTTCGACGGCGATCTGCATGATCACGGTGTTGGCGGCCGTGATTTGCGGCGTCACCTTCAAGGTCAGCGCGGCATCGCGGAAGCTCACGGTGACGGTGTTGTTCGCGACCGTCTGAATCGGAATCTGGACACCCTGCGTCATCTCCGCGGGCACGTTGTTTTGCGTGGTGACGCGCGGGGTCGAGAGAACGCGGCCGTTGCCCTGCGCCTCGAGGGCGGACAGCGCGACGTCGAGGTTGAAGGCACCGTTCACGGACCCGAGCGCCAACCCGACGGCGCTCGTCGCCCCGTTGACGCCCAGGTTCACCGCGGCGGGGGCGCTGTTCAGCCCCGCCCCGACGGTCGCGCCGAGATTGCCACCGAGCGAACCGTTGTTGGGAAAGGCGAGGTTCGTCGTCGTGCCGAGCGTCGGATCGATGCGGCCGTTGAAGCCCCACTGCACGCCGAGGGCACGCGCGAAATTCTTGTTCGTCTGGACGATGCGCGCCTCGATTTCGACCTGCGGCTGCGGGCGATCGAGCGTGCGAATCAGGTCGGACGCGGTGTTCAGTCGATCCGCCAGGTCGGTGATGATGAGCGTGTTGGTCCGCGGATCGACCTGCACGGTGCCCCGCTGCGACAACGCGCTCTTGGTCAACAGGTTCTGGAGTTCGTCGGCGCGGGCATAGCTGAGCGTTTTGGTCAGCACACGGAGCTCGCCGGCGAGCGCCTGCTCTTCGGTGAGCTTGCGCTGCTGCGCCTGCTCGTCGGCGAGCACCGTCAACGGCGCGATGCGCACGATGGTGCCGTCGACGATGTAACCGAGCTTGTTGGCGCGCAGGATAATGTCGAGCGCCTGATCCCACGGCACATCGCGGAGCGAGACGTCCACCGACCCCTGCACGGCCGGATCGATGACGACGTTCAAGCTGCTGATCTCGGCAAACGTGCGCAGGACCGCTCGCAGATCGGCTCCCTGAAAGTCCAGACTGATCGGGTGGCCCGTGAACTTCCGCTCGCTGCCGATTTGGGTTCCAGGTGCCGTCTGCGGCTGGGGCGGCGGTGCCGCCGGTGGCTGCTGCAGCACCGCCGGCAGAGGCGCGCGGGCGGCCGACACCGCCGCCGCGGACCGCAGATTCAGGCCAAGCGCCGCAATCGGATCCGCCGGCGGCGCCGCCGCGGTCCCGGCCAGCGCCAGCAGGGCGTCCGGAACACGCAACTCGGCATTCGGGCTTCGAGCATCGGTCCCCGCATAAGTGCTGACCGCCGCCTCGCGAGGCGCGGCCGGCGCCGAAGACGGTCTGGTCACCAGGGAACCCGTGGAGGGCTTGTCAAAGTCGACGAACAGCGCATTGCGCTCGCTCCGGATGTGATGCGCAACGGGCTCGGTCAACCCGATCCGAACACGCGATGCCGGCGCCCCGAGCGGGTCGCCGGCCTCCAGCGATACACGCGCGATGGGACTCTTCACCGGAACGGCGGCGTTCGAAACGGCGGCGTCGACGATGAGGTTGTGGAATTCGAGCACGACGGTCAGCGGATCCGGCCGCGTGGCGACGTAGGCGACGGGATCGGTCGACTCGATGACGAGCGACGCCCCGGTTGGGGTGGCGCGCGCGCGGATCGTCTTCAGCCGGGGCCCGACCGACGCGGCACCGGTCATGGGCCCGGCCGGTGCGGCGGCGACGAGCGCGCCGGCCGCCGCCACGCCAAGCAACGAGGCAAAGCCTCTCGCAGCAGTCATCACTTGACGTCCTCGAGCGACCGCAAGAGTTTGCGAATCTCGCGCTGCTTGACGAGCGAGAGCGGGTCGTTGATTTCCTGCAGGATCACCAGGCCTTGCGGCGTGATGGCTTTGATTGTTCCATCCGCAAGTTTCTCGCCCGGGTGAACGATGTAGGTCTTGTTGTCCGGCCCCCTGATCATCGCGACCAGCTCGCTGCGGCTCTGGACCACGCCGCTCACCGAAATGTCGGAGGCACGCATCGAAGCGAGCCCGTCGCCCTTGCGGGTCGCCCGGACGTCAACGCCCGTGCCGACGAGACTCAGAAACGGATCGCGCCGCCCTTCCGGCTGATAGGTGTAGCTCTCCAGCGGAGCCGGCGTCGCCGGGACTGGTGCGGCGGACGGCTGTTGCGCGGCCGCGGCGCGGAGGCAACTGGTGAGCACGATGGCGACGACGACGGCGGTCCGGCGCACCCTATGCGCCCTTCGTGGTCGGCGACGTCGTGCCTGGCTTGGGCGCCGCTTTGGCCGCCGGTTTGTCGAGCAGCACGAATGTCGTCGCGATACAGGTCGCCGAGATCGTCGAATTCGGCTCCGGCTTGTCCCTCCCTTTGATTTCAACGCCGGTCACGTTCACGATGCGCGTGAATTTGCCGATCCGATCGAAGAACAGCGCGAGGTTGTGGTACGTGCCTTCGAGTTCGAGCGTAATCGGCCACTCGGCATGGAGTTGCTTGGTGACGGTCGCACCGGGTTTGAAGCTCTTGATCGTCAGATTCGACTGGGATGCCACGATCTGCATGCGATTGAGCAGGTCGGCGGCGTCCTTTTCGTTAGGCAGGACCGCCCGTAGACTCTCCAGTCTTCCCTCAAGGTCCGTCACCTGTGCCCGGAATTCCGGCAGCTTCTTCGCCGTGTTCAATCCCTTGGTGACGTCCGCGCGGAGCGCCGAGAGCTGCTGCCGGCGCGAATCGAGATCGGCGCGCGCCGGTATCTCGTAGTAGTAGTAGAAAACGCCGCAGCCGCTGACGGCGAGCGCGACAAACGCGCCCACCTGTGCATACCACGGTAGTTTTGTGAGACTGAGATTCATCGCCGGCAACTACTGAGCCGTATCGGGGTTAGCGCCCCGCGGCTTTAAGCGGCGAGAAGGCGCGCGTGGCACCGTTTACCCACCAACCTTCGGGGCCGCGGGAACCGCTTTGGCATCCGGCGTCTGGAACATGGCCTTGATGGCGAACTTGATCAGTTCGCCCCCCGCCGCCTGCTGCAGGTTTTCGACCTGCGTGCTGACGATTTCAACCGATCGTTTGAAATAGCCCGACGCCTCGAGATTGGAGACGAACTCGGACAGGCCGGTCAAAGTCGTGCACTTCCCTTCGATGCTGATCTCCGCGCCCGCCTGTTTGATCAGCGTCAGCCAGAGCATCGGCGGGAGCGCGCGGCTGACCTGATCCAGCATGTGCACGGGTCCGGTTTGACTCTTGCGCAGCTGCTCAATGAGCGTGACGCGCTGCTGAAGCTGCGCTTTGCGCTGCTCGAACTGCTGCACCTGCTGGATGATCGAGTGCAGCCGGGTCGTCTCCTGCTGCGCGGCGGCGATTTCATCGTCGAGCTTCCTGCTCGCGCGCGACAGCGACAGGTAGCGCCATGCGATGAAACCCACGGCGAGGACGAGAATCAGGCTGCAGCCGACCACCAGCCTCTGGCCGGTGTGGAACGTGAACGCCGCTTTCTTGGGCGTGCGCTCCGCGGCAAGCAGGTTGATGCGAATCATCGATCTCGCGTCTTTCTGAGCGCGAGGCCCACCGCCACCGCCGTCGACGGCAACAGGTTCTCAGGATCGTGCACGCCGAACTTCGCCGCGTCGAACGCGATCCTGCGAAATGGATCGAACGATTCGACGCTCGTGCCGAACCGTTCCTGCAGCGACTCGGCGAACCCGAGGACGCGCGACGTGCCTCCACTGAGTACGATCCGATCGATCCGATCGGAGGTCGCCGAGGCTTTGAAGAAGTCGAAGGTCTTCTGCACTTCGAGCATGACGTTCTCGGTGATGTTCTGGATCACCGGTTTGGCATCCTCGAAGGTTGCGCCTTCCGCGTCGGTGCCCTTCTTTAATTGTTCGGCCGTCTCGAACGGTAGATTCAACTCCTTCTGCACCGCTTCGG